>CAYZUW010000193.1:0-8067 GCA_964481325.1 uncultured Saprospiraceae bacterium | reverse complement strand
GTAAGTCTAAAGCTTTAGAAAGCTCACCTCAAAAAAGAGGGGTTTGTACTAGAGTATATACGACCACTCCTAAGAAGCCTAACTCAGCACTGCGTAAGGTAGCCAAAGTTAGATTGACGAATGGTTTTGAAGTAATTTGCTATATCCCTGGTGAAGGACACAATTTGCAAGAACACTCTATAGTATTAGTAAGAGGGGGAAGAGTAAAAGATTTACCAGGGGTAAGATATACTATTGTAAGAGGAGCATTGGATACAGCAGGTGTGGCAGATAGAACACAATCTCGTAGTAAATATGGGGCTAAGCGTCCTAAGAAATAATTAAGAAATAAACTTTTGATATCCTATTTAATAAAAGAAGATGCGTAAAAGAAAGCCAAAAATAAGAATTGTTAAGCCTGATCCTAGATTTGGTGACGTTATGGTTACTCAATTTGTCAACAACATGATGTTGGCTGGAAAGAAAAGTACAGCTTTTGAGGTATTCTATAATGCTATGGATATCATAGAAGAAAAGACAAATGAGAACCCACATAAAATCTGGAAAGACGGTTTAAATAACGTGATTCCTCAGGTAGAAGTGAGAAGTAGAAGAATCGGAGGGGCGACTTTCCAGATTCCTACAGAAATTAGAGCAGCCCGTAAGATATCCATCGGAATGAAGTGGGTCATTAGATTCGCTCGTCAGAGATCTGGTAAAGGCTTTGCTGAAAAGTTATCTGCTGAATTAATTGCAGCAAGTAAAAATGAAGGCGCCGCTGTGAAAAGAAAAGAAGAAACGCATAAGATGGCGGAATCTAACAGAGCATTTGCGCATTTTAGAGTTTAATATAACTCTTTTCGTTCCTTACCGTTTACAGAAGTATAAATTAACATATTCACAATAAATTGCTATGTCAATAGATTTAAAATTTACTCGAAACATAGGTATCGCTGCGCATATTGATGCAGGTAAAACTACCACTACTGAGAGAGTACTATATTATACAGGTATCAGCCACAAGATAGGTGAGGTACATGATGGTGCTGCTACTATGGATTGGATGGAGCAAGAGCAGGAAAGAGGAATTACGATTACCTCTGCAGCTACAAAGACTTCATGGAAGTGGAAAGGTCAAGACTTCCCAATCAACATTATTGATACACCTGGTCACGTGGATTTTACCGTAGAGGTAGAGCGTTCACTTCGTGTATTGGATGGTGTAGTTGCTTTGTTCTGTGCTGTATCTGGTGTAGAGCCACAATCAGAAACAGTTTGGCGTCAAGCAAATAAATATAAAGTACCAAGAATTGGATTTGTAAACAAGATGGACCGTTCAGGGGCTAATTTCTTTGACGTTGTTAAAGACGTAAGAGAGAAGTTGGGTGCGAATGCAGTTGCATTACAAGTACCGATTGGAGCTGAAGAAACATTCAGAGGAGTTGTTGATTTGATTACAAACAAAGCAATTGTTTGGGAAAATGACGATGCAGGAATGACTTTCAACGAGATTGAAATTCCAGACGATATCAAAGATATTGTTGCTGAACACAGAGGAAAATTAATCGAAGAGGTAGCAGAATATGATGATGCACTTTTAGAAAAATTCTTTGAAGATCCAAATTCAATTTCTGAAGAAGAAATGATTACAGCGATCAGAGCTGCCGTTATCGATATGAAGATTACACCGATGATGTGTGGGTCTGCATTTAAAAATAAAGGTGTACAAATATTGCTAGATGCAGTTTGTGCTTATTTGCCTTCTCCATTAGATTTGGAAGCTGTTGTTGGAACGGACCCAAAAACAGATGAAGAGGTAAAAAGAAAGCCTAGTGTAGATGAACCGTTTACAGCTCTTGCTTTTAAGATTGCAACTGACCCATTTGTGGGAAGATTGTGTTTCTTTAGAGTATACTCTGGTGCACTAGATGCGGGTTCTTATGTACTGAATACTAGATCTGGAAATAAAGAAAGAATTTCAAGAATCTATCAGATGCACGCCAATAAGCAAAAGCCTATTGATCGTGTAGAAGCAGGAGATATTGCTGCAGGTGTTGGATTCAAAGATTTGAGAACAGGGGATACGATTTGTGATGAAAAGCATCCAATCATTCTTGAAAATATTACTTTCCCAGACCCAGTTATCGGGATAGCTATTGAGCCAAAAACGCAAAAGGATGTGGATAAGTTAGGTATGTCTTTGGCAAAGTTGGCTGAAGAGGATCCTACTTTTAAAGTTCAGTTTGACGAAGAAACAAACCAGACTGTAATTAGCGGTATGGGAGAGTTACACTTAGAAATCATTATTGATAGACTTAAAAGAGAATTTAAGGTAGAGTGTAATCAAGGTCAGCCTCAAGTAAGTTACAAAGAGGCATTGAATGATACAGTGAAGCACAGAGAGCGTTTGAAGAAGCAATCTGGGGGTTCTGGTCTATTCGCAGAAATGGAATTTGAATTAGGCCCAGCTGATCAAGAGTTCTTAGATAGTGAAGAATTCAAAGCAGGTAAGGTTAAATTACAGTTTGTAAATAACATCGTAGGTGGATCTATTCCTAAGGAATATTTGCCTTCTGTACAGAAGGGATTCTTACAAATGATGGATAACGGTATCCTTGCTGGGTACAATATAGAAGCAATGAAAGTAAGAGTGTACGATGGTAAGATTCACGCAGTGGATTCAAAGCCTATCGCATTCGAACTTTGTGCTAAGGAAGGATTTAGAGAAGCCGCTCCTAAAACGAAGCCAGTATTATTGGAGCCTATAATGAAGTTGGAGGTAGTTTCTCCAGAGGAATTTGTAGGAAACGTGATTGGTGACCTTAACAGAAGAAGAGGATTACCTAAATCACAAGAAGTAAGAACTGGAAATGTAGTTGCTATTCAAGCAGATGTGCCATTGGCTGAAATGTTCGGTTATGTTACCTCTTTGAGAACAATTACCTCTGGTAGAGCGAATTCGACAATGGAATTCTCACATTATGCACCAGCGCCTAAGAATGTAGCAGAAGATGTTATAGCAAAGGCAAAAGGAACTGCAAATGTTTAAAATAAAAGTATAATTACCTTTGACAATTGGGCTGTAAAGTGTATCTTTGCAGCCCAATTAGTATTTTAGAATTAATTTGGAAATTTTATTAGGGATATGAATCAGAAAATAAGAATCAAACTACGTTCGTACGATCACAATTTAGTGGATAAGTCTACTGAAAAAATTGTAAAGACTGTACGTACTAGTGGTGCTGTCATAACAGGACCCATTCCGCTGCCCACTGAAAAGAAAATCTTCACCGTTTTGCGTTCACCTCACGTGAATAAAAAATCTAGAGAACAGTTTCAGCTGCGCACACATAAACGTCTTATTGAGATCTATACCCCTACGCAAAAGACCGTAGATGCGCTTTCAAAGTTGGAACTGCCTAGTGGAGTTGACATTCAAGTCAAGCTTACCTAAGCCCCTCTTTTAGCACTTCTTATTGGCATTTTTTTGAAACAGAGTATCCACCTCGTGTGGATTGCTTGCTATAAAATTTGATTCATTGTGAATGGATTAATCGGACAGAAAATTGGTATGACCAGCATTTTCAATAAAGCTGGAAAAAACATTGCTTGTACAGTCGTAGAAGTGGGACCTTGCGTTATTACACAAGTTAAGACCATGGATACAGATGGATACAATGCTTTGCAAATTGGTTTCGGTGAAGCGAAAGCAAAAAATACTTCTAAAGCTATGATTAAGCACTTAGAGAAAGCAGGTACTGCTCCTAAGCGCAAAATCACTGAATTTAGAGATTTTAACGTGGACGCTTTGATTAGCCCAGAAGAAGGTGAAGTAGGACCTAAAGGATTAGGCGACTTACTTACTGTTGCTGAAGTTTTCGCAGAAGGCGATAAAGTAAGTGTTTCTGGTTCTACTAAAGGTAAGGGATTCCAAGGGGTTGTTAAGAGATACAACTTTAAAGGTGTGAACGATGCTACGCACGGTCAACACAATAGACAAAGAGCCCCTGGTTCAATAGGTGCAGCATCTTATCCTGCGAAAGTATTCAAAGGAATGAGAATGGGTGGACGTATGGGAAATACAAAAGTGAAAATCCAAAATTTGGAAGTAGTGAAAATATTTCCTGAAAAGAATCTTCTATTGATCAAAGGTGCATTACCAGGTCATAAAGGAGCTTATGTAATTATAGAAAAATAATCAATTATGAAGATTGATGTAGTTGATATAAAAGGTAATAAAACTGGAAGATCAGTAGATCTACCAGATAATATCTTTGGTGTTGAAGCCAATGAACACGCTATATATCTAGATGTTAAGCAGCATCTTGCTAATAGAAGACAAGGGACAAGTAAGTCTAAAGAAAGAGGTGAAGTAGCGGGTTCTAGAAGAAAGATTAAGAAGCAAAAAGGTACTGGTACTGCAAGAGCAGGGGATATTAAGTCACCTATATTTAGAGGTGGTGGTAGAATCTTTGGACCAAAACCAAGAACTTATTCTTCTAAATTAAACAAGAAAGTTAAATCTCTTGCAAGAAAGTCTGCGATTTCAGTGAAAGCAAGTGCAGGCAACTTGATGATAATCGAAGATTTTACTTTCGATGCACCAAAAACAAAAGAATTCGCTAACATAATATCAAGTCTTGACTTGAATGGAAAACGAACACTTTTGGTTACTAGTGAAGCAGATAAGGCAGTTTACATGTCTAGTAGGAATATACAGAATGCAGTAGTAGCGAATAGTACAAGTCTGAGCACTTATGAGATTATGCATGCAAATACATTAATCCTAAGCGAAGGAGCTGTAGATAAACTTAAAACTATTCTAGCTAAATCATAGAATTATGAAAAAGACAATATTAATCAAGCCATTAATTACAGAAAAATCTGAAATGATCTCTGAAAAAGAGAACAAGGCTTGCTTTGTAGTACATCGTCGTGCTAATAAGATTGAAATAAAAAACGCTGTTGAAAGCACATATAATGTAAGTGTTGTAAGTGTGAACACAGCAGTTATGCCTGGAAAGACGAAAAGTAGAAATACTAAATCAGGTGTATTAAAAGGACAAAGTTCATCATTTAAGAAAGCTATCGTGAAATTGGCTGAAGGTGAAGAACTTAACCTTTATGGTGATATGTAATCTATTGTAAATACAGATAGAAAAGATTTAAAAAATTATGCCAGTTAAAAAGTACAATCCAATCACGCCAGGTACTCGATTTAGAGTAGGGAATGATTATTCTGCTTTGACTACGTCAAAACCAGAAAAAAGTCTTCTAGCTCCAATGAAAAGGTCAGGTGGGCGTAATGCTACTGGACGGATGACACAGAGATATATTGGAGGTGGTCATAAACGTAGATACAGAATTATCGACTTCAAGAGAGATAGAGAGGGATTTGAAGCGACTGTAAGTAGTATCGAGTACGATCCAAATAGATCAGCATATATCGCATTGACTCAATTTGAGGACGGCGAGAAAAGATATATTATAGCTCCAGATGGAGTAAATGTAGGGGATAAACTTAATTCAGGAAAGGGAGCAGAACCAAATATTGGAAACGCTTTATACTTGAGTGACATTCCATTAGGATCAGTTATTCATGCTATAGAACTAAAGCCAGGTAAGGGAGCTGCTCTAGCTAGAAGTGCAGGTACTTACGGTACATTGATGGGAAGAGAAGGTAAGTATGCAAGTGTACGACTACCGTCTGGAGAGGTGAGAAGAATTTTACTTACCTGCAAAGCTACTATCGGAAGTACCTCTAATCCTGATCACAGTTTACAAGTATTAGGAAAAGCAGGAAGAAAGAGATGGTTAGGTAAACGTCCTCATACAAGAGGGGTAGCGATGAACCCTGTTGATCACCCGATGGGTGGTGGTGAAGGTAAAGCTTCAGGTGGACACCCAAGGTCAAGAACAGGTATCATGGCCAAAGGACAAAAAACAAGAAAGTTGAGAAAGTATTCTAATAAGATGATAATCTCAAAGCGTAAATCAAAAAGTAAGAAATAAACAATAGTAATGGCAAGATCTGTAAAAAAAGGACCTTATGTCTTTCATAAACTTTTGACAAAAGTCTTTAAAGCTAAAGACTCTAAGAAAAAGTCAGTTATTAAAACTTGGTCAAGAGCATCTATGATAATACCAGATATGGTAGGTGAAACGATTGCTGTGCATAATGGAAAAACTTTTGTTCCAGTATTCGTTACGGAGAACATGGTTGGCCATAAATTAGGAGAGTTTTCTCCAACTAGATCCTATAAAGGACACTCAGGTAACAGAAAATAGATTTTACTATTTCTAAATATTAGATAAAATGGAAGCAGTAGCTAAATTGAAAAATTGCCCAATGTCGGAGAGAAAGATGAGATTGGTTGTACAAAACATCAGGGGCAAAAACGTCGACCAGGCTTTAGATATCCTTAGGTTTACAAATAAGGAAGCGTCTACATGGGCTGAAAAAGTATTAGTTTCAGCTATAGCGAATTGGGAACACAAAAATGGTATGAGCATAAGTGCTGATGATCATGATTTGTATGTCAAGACGGCTTTAGTAGACAAAGGTTATATGTTGAAAAGATTCAGACCTGCACCGCATGGTAGAGCGCACAGAATCAGAAAGCGTACCAACCACATAACAATAATTGTAGAAAATAGAAAGCCGACTGATTTAGATAAGGCTGATAACAAATCTTCAGAGGAAGAATAAAAAGTAGATAATGGGTCAAAAGACAAATCCAATTGGTAATAGATTAGGAATCATTAAAGGATGGCAATCCAATTGGTTCGGCGGCAGTAACTTTGGTGACAAGGTGGTTGAAGATGAGCGTATTCGCAAATACCTTCGTGCGCGTGTTAGCAAAGGCGGTGTTTCAAAGATTATTATCGAAAGAACATTAAAGAGAATTACGGTTACTATCAATACTTCTAGACCTGGTATCATCATTGGGAAAGGAGGTTCTGAGGTAGATCGAATCAAAGAAGAGTTAAAAAAGCTTACCGGTAGCGATATTCAGATTAATATTGTTGAGATCCGTAAGCCTGAATTAGACGCATATATTGTTGGTGAGCAGGTAGCTAAGCAGATTGAATCAAGAATGAATTATAGAAGAGCTATTAAGATGGCTATTCAATCTACAATTAGAGCTGGTGCAGAAGGAATTAAGATTAGAATAAGCGGAAGATTGAATGGAGCGGAGATGGCTCGTTCTGAGGAATATAAGCAAGGAAGAACTCCTTTGCATACATTCAGAGCTGATATAGATTATGCTTTGGTTGAAGCACTTACAGTTTACGGTAAGATTGGTATCAAAACATGGATCTGTAATGGTGAAGTTCTTGGAAAGAGAGATTTATCACCAAATGTAGGAGTAGATACGAAGAAAGACAGAAGAGGAGGAGGTAATAGAAGAGGAGGAGGTCGTCGAGACGGAGGTAGAAGAGATGGTGGAAATAGAAGAAATAATAGGAATTAGATAATCAGTTAAAAAAGGCGTACCTTTGCCAAACTTTTGAAAAAGGTGTTTTTTTGATTAAAAATACAATTTAGAAATGTTACAACCGAAAAGAACAAAATATAGAAAGGCGCAAAAAGGCAGGAATAAAGGCCTTGCTTACCGAGGGAGTACCGTTGATTTTGGGTCTTTTGGTCTTAAAGCATTAGAGCGTGGTAGATTGACAAGTAGACAAATAGAAGCTGCTCGTATTGCTATGACAAGGTATATGAAAAGAGAGGGAAAGGTTTGGATAAGAGTATTTCCAGATAAGCCTATGACTTCAAAGCCAGCTGAAGTACGTATGGGAAAGGGTAAAGGAGCCTTGGATCATTATGTAGCTCAGATTAAGCCAGGTAGAATCATGTTTGAAATGGATGGTGTACCAATGGAAACGGCTAAAGAAGCATTAAGACTTGCTGCTCAAAAGTTGCCATTAGCAACTAAGATGGTGGTAAGAAGAGACTATGAAATATAGATTTAGAACAAATAGAATAAGTTAATTAATAAAAAATGGCTTCAAGTAAATTTCAAGAATTACAGAGCTTTTCTGATGAAGATCTAAAAGCAGAGTTGACATCAACGGAAGAGCAGT
>CAYZUW010000192.1:0-8196 GCA_964481325.1 uncultured Saprospiraceae bacterium | reverse complement strand
TTATATAGCTCATTAGATGTATTCTTATCATTGAAGCAATACCTGAAAAAGACCATTTCTAGAATTTTGTACCTTCAGTAGTGAGAATAATATACGGATAACATAAAGGTCTGATAAATGAAAAAGAGTTTACTGTTTCTAGCCCTGTTGATGGGATTCCAATTTTGC
This sequence comes from uncultured Saprospiraceae bacterium, assembly GCA_964481325.1. Classification (GTDB taxonomy): domain Bacteria; phylum Bacteroidota; class Bacteroidia; order Chitinophagales; family Saprospiraceae; genus JALZVN01. Next base: position 8,028 of record CAYZUW010000192.1, on the reverse strand, counting down.
TATGCGCAAAAATTAAAAGTAAAAGAGAAGAAGGATAAGGCTGCGCTGTTCTATGGCTCCAAAAATATCACGGGCTATATATACGATGAAATAAAGCGAGACGAGCGAGGTAGGCATCTGGTTCAAAATGAAAAGGGTTGGGGCCTGATACGATCGTCAGGGGAAAGCTTGATACCCTGCCAATATGATACTTTAATTTCATTGAGGGGAGAAGGGTATATAGTAAAGGAGGTCGATAAATATGGAGTGGTGTCCGAATTGGATGAAGTGCTGCTAGAGAAAAAATACGACAAGATAGATCACTACCGCGATGGCGACTATCTAGCTAAACTAGATGGTGTGTGGACCATGAAAAAAGAAGAAGAAGTGAGAACAGATTGGCAAAATTTTATTTTTGTAAGACCGGAGCATCCTCCCTTGCATGCTACTTGTAGTCCTAGCGAACTTAAAGAAGGGAAGACAGATGAAGATTGTTCGCAAAAGAAAATGCTGATGAAAGTATATGGCAGTATCAAATATCCAGCTGTGGCGAGAAATAATGGCGTAGAGGGTACATGCGTGATTCGATTCATTGTTGATAAAGATGGCCAAGCGAGCAATTTTGAAATAGTACGCGATATAGGTGCTGGTTGTGGGGAAGAGTCTTTGAGGGTTACCAAGCTATTGCAAAATTGGACGCCAGCTCAAGAAGGTGGCGTCAATGTTGCTACAGAATATAATTTTCCAATAAAATTCAAATTGCAGTAATCTGATAAACAAAAAAAACAATCAATGAACAAGTACAGAATACTACTTTCGATTTTGTGTGTGGTAATTTTTGCGCATACTTATGCGCAAGATAAAAAACCTCAAGAGCCCATACCTCCTTTTACATATTTATCAGAAGAGGTTACTTTTCAAAATGTGATGGATAGCGTAATGTTGGCCGGTACTCTAACGATGCCAAAAGAGGGCAGTGATTTTCCTGTGGTAGTGTTAATTAGTGGTAGTGGTCCTCAAGATCGAAATTCCGAATTGTTAGGGCACAAACCTTTTTTGGTGATGGCAGATTTTTTGACTAAAAATGGAATAGCCGTTTTACGTGTTGATGATAGAGGCACGAATTTGTCTGAAGGTGTATATAATGAAACGGGTGTGGACGGATTTGTCAGGGATACAGAATACGCGGTGGAATATCTAAAAACAAGAAAAGAAATTAGCTCCTCACAAATGGGATTGATTGGTCATAGCTTGGGCGGGCTGATCGCTCCCATGATTGCGAACACTTCGGATGATATTGACTTTATCATTATGCTGGCTGGACCTGGGATGCGTGGAGATAAGCTCATGCTTTTGCAAAAAGAAAAAGTAGAAAGAAGTATGGGGATCAATGATGAGGCTATTGCGATAGGACAAAAGAATATTGGCGGAGCGTACGAAATTATTATTAATTCTGAGGCTCCACAAGATTCTCTTGCTGTAGAGTTGAAATCCTATTTTAAAACTGCTTTTGATGGTGCGCTGCCAGAGGCTCAATTACAGCTGATAGCTGAGCAATTGTCCATACCTTGGCTAACTGATCTCATCAGGCACGACCCCGCGGAGATCTTCAAAAATATAAAATGCCCAGTGCTCGCATTGAATGGAGAAATGGATTTGCAGGTTCCCCCAAAGGAAAATCTCAGTGCTATAGAATCGGGTATCAAAGCGAATAGAAATGAGAACGTGACCATCATGGAGCTACCAGGCCTAAATCATTTGTTTCAAGAAAGCGAAACAGGCATGCCGACAGAGTATGGCACTTTGGAGCAAACCTTTTCAGAAGAGGTATTGAAAATAATGTCGGACTGGATATGGAAAACCACGAGGGTTTCCGAAAAATAGAAATGATAGAGAAATAAGTGGAGATAGCGAAGGAACATTATGGTTCGCTATGTGAATAATGTTAGCAAATGACAAGTAGCTTGCAGAATAGCACTAACCCTTTTTGGGAATTATTTTGCTAAGACTGCGATATTGCAATAGCAAAATTAGTTCATTTAACAAACGAAAAAACCGCACATGAGAATTAACCTAACAATCCTCTGCGCATTCTTAAGTTTTCTAACTCTTGAAATATTTGCTCAAAGCCCTCAATACAACAACTTTGATACTCAAAGGACCCTTGAAATATTAATCGACTCTACTAGTGCTGATACGATCTGGCAAATCGGAACTCCTCAAAAGCTGATACTGAACGAAACAAGCTCCATGCCAAATGCATTGATAACTGATACGCTAAATACATATCTGACTAGTACGGAAGCATCTTTTGTGGTAGAGATGAGTGAATATTCTATGCAGTCTTTTCCTTATATTCAACTGGAATGGTTTCAGAAAATAGATTTTGAAGATGGAGTAGATGGCGGCATAATAGAGGTATCATATGACGGTCAGCAAACGTGGAGAAATATATTTTCAGATATACTGTATAGACCAGAAGTAGTAGGTACCTATCAATGGGACACCTTGCATAATCAGCAAGCGGGAGTGACGGGAACAAGTGCACTAAGCTGGATGGGAATTTGTTGGGGTACAGCTATCGGAAATCCTCCAGACGAAATAGAGTCAGTACATGTTCGCTTTAAGATGACAACGGATTCAATAGATACGCAACAAGACGGTTGGTTAATGGATGATTTTTATGTTGGACTTGGGGTCATTGGAAATACTAGCAATCAGGCCAATTTTAGCAAGATGTCCATTTATCCAAATCCTACTGCAAACGAGATAGCTATAAGTGTAGAGGAAGTTATTGACGAAGTGGTTGATGTCTACGTGTATGATAATACTGGGCGAATGGTATACACTGAAAAGGCACCTTTGTTTGGAGAAGTAACCCATAGGATAGATATGTCTACTCTTCAACAAGGCATGTATTATCTCCTTATGAAAGGCGAGAAGGTACAATATCGTGAGAAGTTTATTAAATTAGAGTGATAAGAGGATTTTGTAAATGAGCGCCATACGCTAAAAAAAATACATTGAGCGATTTATATAGTCAAATGGTTGACCAGTTTGAGGGGGAGAATTATACTAAAGTAATAGAGTCTGCTAAGAAATTATTACGAGCGGGCCCTCAAGAAAATTATGTAGATATATTTTTGATTAAAGCAGAAGCAGAATCACGGCGTGGTTTAAAAGAAGAGGCATTGCGAACCTTTTCAGAAGCTATTGTTCAAATTCCTGATGCTTTTGAACCCAGTTTTCAAAAATCACTTTTATTGTGTGATTTGCATAGGTATAAGGAAGCCAATACCGAATTGAATATCTTGAATGAAAAGTTTCCTCAAAATCTGGACGTACTCCATAATCTCATCTTTACAGAAGAGCGTACTTTTAATCAAGAAAGAGTAATAGAACTCTGCGATCACATACTCTCCTTTTCTGAACCTGAATGGTCTGTCTTATCCTCCAAAGGAAAAGCGTGTGAACGAATGGGAAATTATGATGAAGCCATTCTCTTATATGAAAGTGCTGTAAACTTGGGGAATCTTCATGAGATTGAATTGTCTCTTTTAAATATGGATATAGGCTATGCGTATTCATTGAAGGAAGATTTTATAAGCGCTAGAACATTTTTGGAGAAAGCCCTTAGCTATGATGATGATCCACATACCCTTCATCACTTGGCCTGGGTAGAGTATAACTTAGGAAACACAGATACGGCCTTCGAACTGCTTAAAACATCTATCTCCCTGGAACCAGATAATAGCTATGCCTTTAAGGTGGCAGCAAAAATTAATCTGCTCCAGCATAATAATGAAGCGGCCATTTCGAATCTTCAAGAAGCCAAATCACTAGGTTACGAAATCGAATATGGACAAGAAGTAAATGATTTGTTACAAACGCTTGGAGTAGAATAAAAATAATTACATATGTTATTTATACCCTAATGTTATTTTTAGCTTCTAAAAACAAACCAAATGAATTTAAATCAGATAACGGTCCCATCCATTGATGTCGACGCAGCTATTCCATTCTATATAAAGTTAGGGTTAAAGTTAATTGTGCATTCTCCCCCAAAGTATGCTAGGTTCGAATGTCCAGATGGGAGTTCTACTTTTTCCATTCACAAGGTAGATGCTTTACCTAGTGGTGACGGAGTATACGTTTACTTCGAATGTGACAATCTAGATGAACATGTAGACAACCTCCTCCAAAATGGAATCGTGTTTGACTCATTACCCGCAGATCAAACCTGGCTTTGGCGAGAAGCACGATTGAAGGACCCCGACGGAAATCAATTAATTTTATTTTACGGTGGAGAAAATAGATTGTACCCACCATGGAGATTGGATGCGGAGGAATAAAGCCACTCACTCTTAAGAGAACGTTAATTCTCTTAAGGGAACGTTAAGGCGCTAGGTCCTTGTGCAACCGAAATATTTTTAATCCTGTCTTAGGAGCATAATATATTTCGAAACCATTTTTTCAAAACAAAACCTAGATATGACAATCAAGAAATCTCTTATTACCTTTGCTTTATCATTAGCATTTACTATTACGAGTCACGCTCAAAACTCAGTGAAATTTGGAGAACGAGCTCCCAAAATAAACATCACTAGCTGGATAGAAAATGTCCCCGAAGACAAATCACTAGAAGGAAAATTTATCGTACTAGAATTCTGGGCCACCTGGTGTGCGGGCTGCATCGAGGCAGTACCGCACCTCAATGAACTTCAGGCACAGTATGATCCGAAGGAAGTTTTATTCTTATCCATAACAGACGAAAGTCCAGAAAAAATCGAAAGAATATTGAAGCGAATCAATTTTGAAACAGCAGTAGTTTGCGACGATTCAGAAATCACACATAATGGATATGGGAAGGATGGCAAAAAACTGCGAGCAATACCTAAAACAATTCTCATCGACAAAGAAGGTATAGTGAAATGGATTGGTATGCCTATGGTCTTGAGTAAGGAGGTTTTGGATTTGTTTATTCAAGGAAAGCCCATACCTCCAATTATAACGAAAGCAATAATTGACGATGAAGGAGTGGTGGTAGAAAGGAAAATGCACTTATTGAGTAGACCAATTTCAAGTTCTGAAAATCTGGATATCAGGGAGGCGACAGAAACCTACAAGGTAGAAAAAAGAAGAAATGGAAAAATTACCTATACCAATATTAGCCTTAAAGAGATATACGTGGATATTTTTAATCAAAGCGATGTAATTATACCTGAGGAAATAATAGATATAAAATATTCATTTGATTATACCTTTAATGGTGAAGTGAAAGATTTGAATTTAGAAACTCTAGAATTAGAAATTGTTAATGCCTTGCATTTAATAAAAAAAGAAGAGGCAGCATCCGTTTTAGGGACTGTGCTGACAATTGTTGATAGAACAAAATTGGAAAGCGCACTGGAGACTAAGTTTTCAAGGGTCTCTGTGGCAGGAAATGACTTGTTGATTAATGGAGCCACCTTGAAGCAAGTCGAAGAAATAATAAACGCGCAAATGGAAGGGCATTATGAGTTAGATTATTCTGAAGAAGAAAAGTATGATTTTGTACTCAATATAAAGAACCAGGATACCTTACTCGAATCGCTGAAAAGCTATGGCATACTTGCAGAATCCTCACTAACGAAGGCCAAAAAAATAGTCTTACTTTTAAAAGAGTAGGATACTAATACCATAGAATTATTTCCAGCAAAAATGCTTGAAGACATGACTTCTGACTACTTCACTAATCCAGATACACAAGATATCTGGTTTACAGCCGTAGAAGAAAACAAACCTATCTCAATAGGCTACTGCGCCCCAGAAAAACTTACTGACGGCACCTACAATCTTTACGCCATTGGAGTCCGAGGAGATATCCAAAGCAAAGGAATAGGAAATCAAATGATGGATTTTGTAGAAAAAGAACTTCAGCAAAACGGAGCGCGCATCCTGATAGTAGACACCTAGTACAGAAGCCTTTCAAAAAAGCAGACAGTTTTACGAAAACCTAGGCTTTACAAAAGAAGCAGTCATCTGCGACTTCTGGGAAGAGGGAGACGACAAAGTGGTGTGCTGGAAAAACCTGACATAGAAGATGCCCTTAGACCTGACCATTTTATTATCTTCGCACACATCTTAATAACAAGTAAAAAAATATGTCAGACAAAAAAGTAATCTTCGCGATGGAAGGCGTGAGCAAGACCTTTCCACCCTCCAAAAAAGTACTCAATAATATATGGTTGTCCTTCTACTACGGCGCCAAAATCGGGGTGCTCGGACTCAATGGATCGGGTAAGTCTAGCTTGATAAAAATCATCGCCGGCCTGGACACCAACTACGAAGGTAAAATCGTGTTTGACAAAGAATATAAAATAGGATACCTCGCGCAAGAACCAGAGCTCGATGAAACGAAGACGGTCAAGGAGGTCGTCCAAGAAGGGCTGAAGGAGATCATGGAAGTGGTCAATGCCTATGAAGCGGTATCTGCCAAACTGGGGGAGCCATTGTCTGATGATGAAATGACGAAAGCCATCAATGAGCAAGGAGAACTACTAGACAAGATGGATCAAGTCGGTGGTTGGGATGTAGACCAGACGCTGGATCAGGCGATGGAGGCATTGAGGTGCCCACCGGATGACGCCAAAGTATCTGTCCTCTCTGGGGGAGAACGGCGTAGAGTGGCGCTCTGTAGATTGTTGTTGAGTAAGCCGGATATATTATTGCTGGATGAGCCGACGAACCACTTAGATGCGGAAAGTGTGCATTGGTTAGAGCAGTTTCTAAAATCATTTCCGGGGACAGTTATAGCGGTTACCCACGATAGGTACTTTCTAGATAATGTAGCGGGTTGGATATTGGAACTCGATCGCGGCGAAGGTATCCCATGGGAAGGAAACTACAGTACCTGGCTAGAGCAAAAGTCAAATCGTATGGCGAATGAAGAAAAGACGGCGAGCAAAAGACAGAAAGCCCTCAAACGAGAATTGGAATGGGTGCGCTCCAATGCGAAAGGGCAGCAGTCCAAAGGGAAGGCAAGATTGAACGCCTATGAGGCGATGAGTAATGCAGAGCAAAAAGAGAAAGAAGCGAAACTGGAATTGACGATACCCGCTGGTCAGCGATTGGGGGATATGGTGATAGACGTAAAAGACCTCACCAAATCATACGACAATAGGGTGCTCATCGAAGGGCTCAATATGTCGATACCGAAGAATGCCATCGTAGGCATCATAGGTCCGAACGGGGTAGGGAAGTCGACCTTGTTCCGAATGATTATGGGCGAGGAGCAACCAGACAGCGGAAGCATCACCGTCGGCGACACGGTGCAGCTGGCCTATGTAGATCAATCGCACGAGGCACTCAAACCAGAGAAAACGATATTTGAGGTGGTAGGAAATGGCAATGATTTGATGGAGGTGCAAGGCAAAGAATTGAACGTGCGCGCCTACATCAGCAAGTTCAACTTTGCAGGTGGCGACCAACAAAAAAAGGTCGGCGTACTATCCGGTGGAGAACGAAACCGACTGCACCTAGCGATCACGCTGAAGGAGGGCGGTAACGTGATTCTGCTCGATGAGCCGACGAACGATATTGATGTGAATACCTTGCGGGCATTGGAGGAGGCGATAGAAAACTTCGCGGGTTGTGTATTGGTGATCAGTCACGATAGATGGTTTATCGATAGACTCGCGACGCATATCCTCGCCTATGAGGATGACGGGCAAGTGAGATTTTATGAGGGCAACTACTCGGATTATGAGAAGGACAAGAAAGCTAGATTGGGGGATGTCGCTCCAAGGAGACCGAGGTTTAAGAATTTGCTGTAGACAAGTTTTACATTAGTTAAAATAGATGGAAGGAGGTTTTCTCGAGTAGGGGGAGAGCCTCCTTTTTTGTTGGGGCTTAGATTATCTGGGGTCATCCCCAGCGCTAAAAAGCGCGGGGTCGAGCTCTATGCTATATCCTGACGTTCCGCTCCGCTCCAGTCAGGATGCCGCGTCGATCCCTCCCTTGCCCTGCTCGCTCCGCCCCGACGTTTCGTTTCACTGCAGTCGGGACAAG
>CAYZUW010000191.1:0-8217 GCA_964481325.1 uncultured Saprospiraceae bacterium | reverse complement strand
CAAGATATACGATACAGAAACTAAAGGAACCAATGGGTTTCAAGCAAGAGAATTCGTAATTGAAATTAGTGGCATGTACCCACAGTTTGTGAAATTTCAGTTGACACAAGATAGATGTGCATTGATGGATAATTATGCTGTAGATCAAAACATAAAAGTTTATTTTGATTTGAGAGGAAGAGAATGGAACGAAAAGTTTTTCACCAATCTCAATGCATGGAAGATCGAAACAGCAGATGGAGCAACAAACAATACACCTCCTCCGCCAGCAGCACCAGCTAATAATTCATTCCCAACAACTAATGATGCACCTGCTACGACTGCAGCGGATGACTTGCCATTCTAGGCATGTATACCAAACCAATTTCCGTTGAGTATAAAAAATTAACCGTTTTTTTTAAAAACAATAAGCCTGAAATACCTTGTGTATTTTGGGCTTTTTTTTGGGTGAGCCCCGATGTCTTCCCGCTAAGCTATCCATCGGGACCGGGTTATTCGTTTGTATTCCGCACCTCATATCTACATTCTGCATAGTCGTTCTTTGTTTCTCCTCGTACCTCGTCGAGCCTGCAGATCTCCTTGCATCATAGTAGATCTGAGATACTTCATATCACTGCTACCCCTCTCACGGTATATTTGTAAAATAGAATGATTAGCCATGTTTATGGACTGAAAACTAGCGTGGCGAAAAATAAAAGTGAAATAAATCGATTTAATAAATGACTTGTCTATCTTGTTTCGTCAAAACAATGTATGACTATGCATAAATATATACTCGTTTTTTGCCTTCTCCTCTGCACAACTTTTATGTCAGCGCAGACTTTATTGGGAATCAGTACTCGCTGGAGTGATGAATTTAGAGAGTGGGATGTCTTTACTACCTTGGGGGATCAGACAATTTATGAAGAGGGCGACGAGGAATTTATAGAAGTAGAACCTAGTGGAGAGTTACTCATGAGATGGCAGGCAGACCTAAATTGGGCTGAATGGGATTTTAATGTAGATGATATCAAAGGCTCCATGAGACAGTTGTGGAAGGACGACCCTACACAGTGGGAGTTGCGTATAGGTACAGAGGTGGTTACTTGTCGAGCTGCGTGGAGAGATGATCTTACCGAGTGGCGAATAACTAACAATAATAAAACACTAGTTTGGAGAAGTAAGTACCGCCGCAATCTCAACGAATGGGAATTGAGAGGAGGCAACTACGGCGAGTTTTATGTGTACACTTCTATTCAGAATGATCCGAGAGACTGGATTATAGTAGATGAGCTAAATGATAAAATTCCATTCTCTTTAAAAATGGCCATGACCTTTATAGCCATATATCATAGTATAGATCGTCGATAAGGGATGCTCTAGGCATTACTAGTGCTGGCTGAACTTATTTTCGTCCTTCCCAAACCACTTTTTGTGGGAAAGGGATTTCTATATTTTTCTCTTCAAAAGCATCGTTGATGGCAAAGCGCAAATCACTCTTGATATCCTCTGCTATCAATAAACTTTTTGTCCAAAAATGAAGCTCCATGTCTAGTGAAGAATCTCCAAAATTTACAAAACGAACAAAAGGACCTGGAGCATTCATGACATATGGATTATTCTCTGCTACCTCTAGGAGCGTTCTTTTTACAAGTTTGGTGTCACTACCATAGGCTACGCCAATATTAATTTTAAATCGGACTTGAGAACTAACTTGTGACCAGTTGACCACAGATTCAACCGTAAGTTTTGAATTGGGTATAATTACATTGATGTTGTCTCTTGTGACTAAATTAGAAGTGCGTAAACCAATCTTCGTTATGGATCCTACTAAATTGTCGACCTTGACTACATCGCCTACTTCAATACTTCTCTCGAATAGAAGTATAAGGCCTGAAACCAAATCCATAAATATTTGCTGTAGTCCTAATCCTAAGCCGACCAACAATGCCGCTGCACCACCCCAGAGTACCGTCATTTCAATGCCGAGATTGTCTAAGGCTAATAAGATGGCAATAACAAATATGACATATTTTATTAGTTGATTGATGGCATACTGCGATCCGACATTTACTTTTTGTCTAGCATAGTATCTTTTTAAAAAAATCTGAGTGCTGATCCAAATCAAAAAACGAGCTATTAGTAAAATAAGAATAGCAAATACAATATTGCTAAATGAGAGATTGAAGCCAGCTACCTCTTGTTGGTAATCCAATTGAAAAATGCGAATCGTATATAGGAGTGCAATCGTATAGACAATGTATTGCATTGTTTTGACTAGCTTTTGTTCGTTTGGCTCTGCGTTTTTGAGATCCTGCTCATTCTGTGTGCTTTCACTATATCGATTTGCTAGTATGCGAGATAATGTTCTGTCTAGTAATCTGGCAATTTGAAAGATGAGAATACCTTCAAACAAGGTAGATATCCGCAAAATAAAAGTGCCTCTTGTATAAAGGATGTAATCGAATCGCAGTATGATTAAAAAAAGAATAAGGACTACGAGCAGCAGTATAGATAATAGCTTTCGGCGAATCTTGTTTTTATCTTTATTGGGCATATTGCTATCTACGGAGTAGTACCACGGAAGCACCCTATTGTCTATTAGTCTATAAAGAAAAAAAATAGTGATGAGTATAAAAAGTATACCTAAGATTTGACCTATATTAATAGACCAGTTACCTATGTTAAATGCAAATTGCAACCAATCTATCTGTTCATTCATTACTATTTAGTTTTGTTAGGAATTCTCTCGTAGACTTTGAAGGTAAAGTTAAATTCATTTTTTTCGTCTGCTTTTCGAGGATCGCTACTCACTTCTTGCCACTGACCTTCCTCTACATCTGGAAAGTATACAACATGATCTTCTTTGGTAAAGCTTACCTCTGTGTCTACCTCTGTGATGTATAGTTTGTCTAGGTATGGCCAAGCTAGTTTGTATATTTCTGTACCCCCAATAATGAAGCACTCTTCTTCATTATTATCATGTGCAAAGCTCAGTGCTTCCTCTAGATAGTGATATACAAGGCAGCCAGTAGCAATAAAAAATAGATTGCGCGTAAGAATTATGTTTGTTCTCTTGGGCAGAGGTTTGCCGATAGAATCGAAACATTTTCTCCCCATCACGATGTGGTGCTCGATAGTCTTGCGTTTGAAGTATCTAAAGTCTGCAGGCAGGTACCAAGGGATACCATTGTTCACACCGATAACATTATTTTTGTCCATAGCTACTATGGCGGATACGCGCATAAAAAACTTATTTGATTTTGATTGAAAAATAGAACGCTAATTTAATATTATTATAGTCTTGCGTTTACTTGTATGGGAATAATTCTTTTTTGCGAGAGAGGTAGAAGCGATACGCAGTGCTGACTATCCTCCATGAATGAATACCTGGCGAAGGATGAACGGTGGAGTGAATACTAGTCAGGTATATCATGAATGAGGCTAGACAGTGCTAAGTACAAGCGGATGACTCGGCCCCTTTTCGGGGCTCGCCCACGAATACGTGGAATTTATTGTCAAGAAATCACAAGGATTTAGGGACAAGATTTGATCGGAGTATGTAGTTCTCCATGTTTAATCGGCTGGCAGTACGAATTTCATTTTTGAGATACTTCTCTATCATAAGGCTGGCTATAGGGGCAGCAAAGGCACCACCATCACCGGCGTTCTCCACATATACAGCGATGGCAATTTTCGGATTTTCGCGAGGAGCAAAGGCAAAAAATATAGAGTGATCCTTTCCATGAGGATTTTGAGCAGTACCCGTTTTACCACAAATAGTGATATCGTTTATGTGACTCCAATTGGCAGTACCCTCAACGGTCACATTCGCCATTCCTTCAATTACTTTTTCAAAATGTATAGAATCGATGCTTACTTTTTGAGGCGTAGTGTACTTAGCATCAATAGTGGTGTCGTCGTTTTTAAATTCTTTTACTAAATGAGGCGTGTAATAGGAGCCTCTATTGGCAATAATGGCAGCGAGGTTTGCCATTTGTAGAGTGGTGAGCTGTATTTCTCCCTGACCAATACCTATGGATACAATGGTAGAGGATCTCCAAGTTCGGCCTTTGTATAATTTGTCATAATATTTGGTCGTCGGAATGTTGCCGCGATTTTCGGTTTGAAAATCAATACCAAGCACACTACCCAAGCCAAATTCGTATAAATACGAATTGAATAAATCGAGTCCCTTATTGGGGTTGTGATATCCTTCTTTGTCAATGATACTTTTGAAGGTTTCACAGAAATAAGAATTGCAAGAATATTGAATGGCTTTCCCCATGGTGTATGCACTAGGGTGGTCATGACAGCCCAAAAATCGATCTACATTCCAGTATGCGCCTGAACAAGGAACAAACCTGTTGAAGTTCCAAACTTTTTCTTGTAAAGCGATCAAACCTACAATAGGTTTGAACAATGACCCAGGTGGATACTTGGCCGATACTGCTCGGTTGAAAAATGGATTGAGTGGATCGTCTAAAAGTTTTTTGAATTGATCTCCACGTTCTCTACTTATGCTCAGTTCATCAGGGTCGTAGGATGGGGCACTTATCATTGTTAAGATTTCTCCTGTAGCGGGTTCGATGGCAATAATACTGCCTAGTTTGTTGGCCATGAGTTGTTCGCCATAGCTCTGTAGCTTGGTATCTAGGGATACTTTTAAGTCTTTACCTGAGACAGCATTTTGATTGAGACTGCCATCTTTATAGTCTCCTACTATTCGCCCTACATTATCTTTTAGTTGATATTTAAGTCCTTTTTTACCACGAAGTTCTTCTTCGTAAAAAGCTTCCAATCCGTCTTTGCCTATGTAGTCTCCTGGGCTGTAAATAGATCTATTTTTTTGAATTTGACTAGCATTGACCTCACTAATGTATCCTAGTGCGTGAGAGGCAATTGAATCTCTGTACCCTCGAATATTTCTTTTCTTCACATAAAATCCAGGAAACTCGTGCAAGCTTTCTTGCAATACCCCATAAGATACTACTGATAGTCTTCGCATAAAAGTAAAAGGCACAGACTTGGAATATCTACGCCCCCATTTTTTGTCAAGCCTTTCAACAAATTCTTCTTCGCTGATATTTAGGATTTCACAAAAGGCTGTGGTATCCATTGCAGGGTCTATTTGGTTGTAAGTTGCCTTGAGTTCATAAATGGGCTGATTGAAGGTCATTAAGACTTCATTGCGATCATAGATTAAACCTCTGGAAGGATAGAGAACAAATTTGTTGATGGCAGCGGTCTGCGCTTTGTCTTGGTAGCTATTGTCAAATATTTGGATTTGCGCTGTCTTGGCCAATAGTATTCCAGCTCCCAAAAGAAACAGGATTCGTATAATGTATTGTCTATTAGTATACGCTGAGGACAATCTACTTTGGATTAAAAATGAACTGGTATAAGATAACCAAAAAATAGGAAACTATAAAACTACCTAAAGTTTTTAACATAATTTGACCAATATAAACAAAAGTAAAGGCCTCTACTGAAAAGTAAAAAAACATATGTGCCAAAATTATAACGGCACTGTAGGATGCAAACCAAACAAAGCCATAATGAAACATGGTAGGGCTGTGTAGTATGTCATATTCTCCTTGTGGTTTTATAAGGTTCAGAACAGTAGGTCTAATAAATGCGGTGAACACGCAGGCACTAGCATGTACTCCGGGTGAATTGTAAAAAAAATCTAAGCTTATACCCATTAAAAATCCAAGAATAATGATGACATTTTTTGAATATCTGAAGGGGAGGGTCAGAATAAAAATTGGGTAAATCATGGTATGGAAATAGATTCCATATTCCCAAGCAGGCGTAATCTGCTTGAACACTGCTACCTGGAGGAAAAGAAGTAAAATAAAACGTAATATGGTTTTTGAAGCAACGTTATTCATCTTTTGTAGCCTCTTCTATTTCTAATTGTTCTCGTGAAAGTATGTTGTCTACAACATAAACGTTTTGCAAGTTACTAATATCGTTATTCAATTTAACTTTGATGGAGTAGGAGTCATTTCCTTCCTCAAGCCAGAATGTATCTATGACACCAAGTGTAATATCGGGGGGGAACTTTGTAGAGTATCCACTCGTCACAATAGTGTCTCCAATAGTTACATTGGCGTGCCTAGATATATCTACCAAGTCAAGTAGGGTAGGATTGTTGCTAAGCCATTGCATAGAACCAAAATATCCTTTGCTTTTAATAGCTGCACTTACTTTTACTTCTCTGTGTAAAATGGAAAGTACGATAGAAAATTTATTGCTGACTTCTTTTGTTATTCCTACGATACCATTTGCGTCGATGACACCCATGCGTCGTCTAATACCAGAAGAGGCACCCTTGTTCAAGGTGATTTTATTGTTGTTTAGATTGATGGAGTTGTTTATGACTTTGGCGGATACGTAGCTATATTGTAGCATACTATCTTGGTCGAGAATAGAATCACGCCTGTTGATCTCGTTCACCTCCGTATTGTATAGGCGTTTTCTTAGCCTTGCGTTTTCTAATGCTAAGCTATCAGAGATAGCGCTGAGTTGAAAATATTGTTTGATATTGTTGACACCACTGTAAAGATTTCCGGAAAGGATATTGGTAGAATTGACAAATATTTCGTTTTGGGAAGCATTATACTTTGCTACTAATCCTAGGCAAAGCAGCTCCAATGAGATGAAAAGAAAAATATTGCCATACTTGACAAAAAGCAATATTAGGTTTCGCATATGTAAGGGGTATTATACGCTATTTCTGTCAATCAGAAATGAAAATCTATCCGTATTTTTAAGTGCAATACCCGTTCCTCTTACTACTGCTTTAAGAGGGTCTTCAGCTACATGCACTTTTAGTTTAGTTTTAGAAGCAATCCTTTTGTCCAATCCTCTAAGTAGGGCTCCACCACCAGTAAGGTATAAACCAGTCTTATAAATATCTGATGCTAGTTCAGGAGGAGTCATCTCTAAGGCCTTGAGTATGGCTTCTTCGATTTTAGAAATAGATTTATCGAGTGATTCGGCTATTTCTTTATAGTTAATCACTATTTGCATAGGGATACCAGTCATTAAATCTCGTCCATTTACGGCATAGTCTTCAGGTGGACTTTCGAGTTCCATTAATGCAGAGCCTACATTTATTTTTATTTGCTCAGCAGTACGTTCTCCAATCAGGATATTGTGCTGTCTTTTCATGTAATCCATGATATCTTCGGTAAACTCGTCTCCTGCTGTTCTGATAGATTGGTCGCATACAATTCCAGATAAGGCAATAACTGCAATTTCTGTTGTTCCACCTCCTATATCAATAACCATATTTCCAATAGGCTCTTCGACGTCAAGGCCTATCCCTAAGGCTGCAGCCATAGGTTCATAAATCAAATATGTTTCTTTAGAGTCTACGTGGTCTGCGGATTCGAAAACAGCTCTTTTTTCCACCTCTGTGATACCAGAGGGAATACAAATAACCATTTTCATGTGAGTGAAAAATTTCTTTGGGCTGCCAATCATTTTTATCATTCCTTCTATCATACTCTCCGCGGCAGTAAAGTCTGCAATCACACCATCCTTTAAAGGACGTACGGTCTTTATATTTTCGTGGGTTTTTTCATGCATCTGCATGGCTTTTTTACCTACGGCAATAGTTTCGCCAGTTCGTCTATTAATAGCAACAATAGATGGCTCATCAATGACGATGTTTCCATCTTCAATGATAAGGGTATTTGCAGTGCCCAAATCAATTGCCACTTCTTGGGTAAAAAAGTTAAATAATTTCATTTATCGAATAATAGTATGCAATAACAAAGCTAAAAAGTGAGATAAACATTAAATGCAAGGCACAAAAGAAACTAAAATTTAGGACAATTCATTAAGAAATTAAATATATATATCTGCCTAATTATTAGCTCCTCCAGAAATGACTTCCCACATGCTATCTCGATTCAGGTATTTGGTAGCTAAAGTACGAATTTCTTCAGCCTCAATAGTCTGAATTTTAGAGATTAGTTGATTAAAACTAGTGAAGGGAAGTTTGTTTATTAGAAATGCTTTCACGACTTCGGATGAATTCATCGGGCCGTCAATCATTGTCAATAAGTTTCCCATCAGATAGTTTTTTACCATCTCCAACTCAATATCATCAACAAGATCTATTTTTAAACGTTCCATCTCGCTATAGATTTCTTCAATTGTTTTTTTGGCGTACTTATCGTTTACCTCCGTTCCAACATAAAAATATCCATCATACAACATGGC
>CAYZUW010000190.1:0-8242 GCA_964481325.1 uncultured Saprospiraceae bacterium | reverse complement strand
AATTATTATTGAACTGAATTTCTATTGGACCTGAGCCATCACAAGACAATACATCAAAATCTACATTGATTTGCAATGCCGCTAAAGCTACATCTACCACTTGAACGAATGATTCTGTACATCCATCTGCTGCAACAACAGTAAGACTAACTAATAAATCATCTGAAGAAGCAAAAGATACTCGAGGATTTTGCTCATCACTCGTGATTCCATTTCCAAAATCCCACATCCAAGCTACAATATCGGCTTCTGAATATACTGATTGGTCCTCGAACTGAATATCAGCCTCACCAATACAGTTTTCGAATGTCCAAGAAAAAGCAGTTTCAAGCTGCTGCTCTGGTACAAATACGACAACTTCCCTTTCTACTTCGCAACCTGATATTGGATCTAGAACAGTCACTGTATAATTAGTTGTTGTGGAAGGAGTAGCGAAGGGATTCACTGCTGTTGCAGAACTCAATCCCGTAGATGGAGACCAGGTATATGTAAACAGGGCATTGCCGTTTTCATTCAGGGCAATTGGATCTCCATTACATGATAAAACTTCCTGATTGATAAAAGACACATCTAAAACATTAAATCCTGATAAGTCAAGTACATCTTCAAAAATCTCTTCACAACCTAAATCTGATATGAGTGTAAGGCTGAATGGGTATACGCCTCCTTCGACAAAGTTAATCTCAACACTCTCACCATTTTCGACTATCCCATTTTCGAATGTCCAAATTACTTCACTAATTCCACCACTAAGGGGAGTACTAGTATTCGTTAGTAAAACGCTAATTTCATCACCACAATTTAATAACTCATTTGTGAAACTAAAATCAAAAAAGTTTTCTGTAATCTCTACATCAAGTACTATATCTTCAAAATCACAGGCAACATTATCTTGTGGACTAAGAATTACTGTATAATTATCAGGACCTGGAAAAATAAATTCTACGGTTGAATTTCCAGGAACAACAGACCCATCTTCGAAAATATAATTGTAGTTTTCAATATTGACATGATCACTCAAAAACAAAACTGTATTTGGGTTGCAGTTTCCTCTATTTAAAACGACATCTACTTCTTCGATAGCAATATCTGAAACTACATTTACTTCAAAAGTGTCTATACGCTCGCATCCAAATTGGTTACTGATTATTGCAAAGTATGTATTTTGCCCAATGCTTTGTGGTTCTAACATAGCGTTGAGTGTACCTTGTCCTGAAAGAACGGCTGAAGCAGGCTCCCATGTAATGCTCACATCATCTGCAGCATCTGTATTAATGGCAGATACATTGAAAGTATTGTTTAAACAACCATTTTGAGGAAAACTGTTTATACTGACATTTAAAGCTCCTGCACCGATAGTCACTCTATCTGTAAAACTACAGCCTCTTTCGTCAATGGTATGCAAGTAAAAAGTTTGATTTCCACTTTCGTCAAATTCAAAGCTTGAATCTGTACTAATAATATTATTAAACTCAGGATTTTGAGACCATTCAAAAGAAACGATTTCAGATGTTGCTGCGGAAACGGTGTACGATTCCGTACATACCACTTCATCATCTTCAAAAAGGATATTGGCATTATTTTCTTGCACATCAACTAGAATACTAAAAGAACCAGAACAATCTAATATAGGGTCCTCGATAGTAACGGTATATAGAGTTGTTTCCTCCGGACTTGCTGAAGGGTTAGGAGATTCAGGGTTGTCTAATCCCACAGCAGGTGACCATGAGTAAACAACATCAGGTCCTAAGAATGGGTTATTATTTAAATTTACAGATTGACCTGGACAAATATCAAATGTATCTATTATCCCACTTTGTATTACGTTTCCGAAAAATGTAATTTCTTGAAAATCTGAGCATCCATCAAAGGCGGTTGCTTCCAAGCTTAAGGTATATTCTTGTGATTCGGCTAATATAAAAGAGGGGTTAGGTAAACTAGAAGATTGCCCGTCCGATAATTGCCAATCATACACTTCAATTCCTAAGAAAGTGTCCACAGACATATTATTGACTGTCAATAGTACAGAATCGACACACTCTAAAACGAGGATATCAAAATCTACATCGATTGTAGAGTTCTTGAATAATATGTCTTGCATTATAGTATCAGCACATTCGCCATTTGGTTCCGCAATCAAAGTTATGGTAAACACTCCTGTGTCTGGGAAAATATAATTTGGATTCTCTTCAATAGAGTTTAATCCCGGATTGTTCGCGTCGCCAAAGAACCACTCAAAATCATTTGAATTACTAGAAGTGTTTATAAAAGTTAAATCTTGATTTTCGCATTGAATGTTATCATTTCCAATGCCTGCTGCTACAATCCCACACTCTCCTACATTGTACTGGAAATCTCTTCTTGAAGTAGATATTAGTTCTCCATCTTTGAATTCTTGAATGCAAATGCCAACAACGAATTGTCCTTGGATAATAGGTGTACCTGTCAGCAAACCAGTGGAAGGATTGATAGATAAAACATCAGGTCCCCCAAGGATATTGTCCAAACCAAATCCGTTCTGCCATACTACAGTATTGTATGGTGGTGGGTTTGGGGGTTGAGGTTGATTGTTTATTATATCTCCACCTGAGAAAGGCGTACACAAGCTATATACTAAGCTATCCCCTTCTGCATCAATGGCCGAGTGATCCCAATTGATGGGTTCATTTACACAAATAAAGAGTGGAGGAAATTCTCTAAACTTGGGGCCTGAGTTGCATTCTAAAAGTGAAGTTTCAGAAATTTCAGCCGTAAATGTAGCTCCAGTATTTAATGGATCAATGATGTTTGTTATTGTTTCATTTCTACAACATCTTTGATATACAATGGTATATCCTCCTTCAGAAAATGGCAAATGCACTTGGCCTCTATATGATGCAGTATGCACACATACGTTATCCGGGACAAATAAGCACGAATCAGACAAAATCGGCGTAAGGGTATCATTGTTTAAAAATGGCAAGCGAAGTTCGTCGAATAAATTTCCATTCGCGTCAAAGATTCCTATAGAAGCTGGGTCATCAAAAAATGCATTGGCTGCCCCAAAGAAGCAGTCGCGGTAAACTGTTAGCTCTACCTCATACTGCTCGTTTCCTAGGCAGACATAATTAACCTCTCCCCCAATAATATGCGTAGCTTGAAGCATGTTTGGGAACAATCCTGCAAGTAGAAAGAGTACGTAGAAACCAAAGTGTTTCACTCTTTTAGTTGATTGACCAATATGTATATAAAACCTGTTCATTAGTATCTTTTTTATCGGATTAGTATGGGGATACGTTTGCTGACTTAATTTCTAAAATCTCAACTCTTCTTTCTCTTGAAGCTTCTATACTATAGATGGATGCTTTTACATCCAAGATGTCATCACTGATGCCAGATGGTGCAGTTGATTCACCAAGAGGTCGTTCAGTTAACTTGAGTTGTCCTGAGTCGATAAAAGGAACGAGCACTCCGCCTCTCCATTGATAGAAGTGATTCTCTACGCTTCTAACTCTTCTAGAGGTCAATGCATCATTATAACTAGATTGAGATCTGGGACTTGCATACCCTCTTAACATAATCTCAGCCTGGGAGCCTTGTAAGAGGAAATTGTATAAATGATTGGTAAATCCATCTAAGGAGTCATCTCCGAATTTAACTTCACTTTCAAAAAACCTATTTACCTGTGACTCTATGTCTATTCTTGTTTCACTATTCAAACCCTCTGTATTTCTATTTACAAACACAGGTAGTTTCGCGAAATACTTCATGAATGTTTCATGGTAATTTTTATTTGTGGATTCCGCTAGTGTATTATTATCGGGCTCATCGTTGTCAAAATATAATGGTAATGGTAAGTATCCATCTAAGTTTAATTTAGCAATCTCAGCAGCCGTTAATTTTTTCAATTCAATGTTTAAATCGAGCATAGCTTCTGCTTGCAAGTCTTCTTTCTTTAGGGTAATATTTTCTGGATAATATCCATCTTTTGACACTGTTAGTGTGTAGTCTTTGTGTTTGGTAATTTCCTCCTTAATTACTTTTTCACCCCCTACTCTCTTAGCAGGCCTCTCCTTTGCTTTCTCTGGAGTTAGGGTATAAGTATAGTCTCCAAGCTCTTGTTTATTATTATCCATTACGATTGCAGATAATGCTAATTTGGAAGGAGTCAAATAAATTTCTTTTTCTTTACCGAGGTTAGCTCCATCTAATTCTAGGTTTGAAATATCATACCCTAATTTTTCTGCTGTCAATTCGAAATTCAGATCATTGCGAAGAGATATAGCATATTCGGATGCATTGGATTCAAGGAATACTTCTTCCTTAATCGAAGGCAAGGTTTTTACAGAAAGAGAAACACCAGATAGAGGTTCTTTTGAATCGGCATCAAATAATTTTACAAGGAGATCTTGTTCTATGATATTTAGTTTAGTCCTATAAATATCATAGCAACACGCTTCTAGTTCTTCGTCTATGTATTTGCTTCCGATTCTATTAGAAGCAAAAAAGGCTTCTGTTCCATCTTGGTTCAAAAAGTAGTATACGTCATTGTAGCTACTATTTACTCCCGTACCAAGGTTTTCTATATTCGTCCATTGTTCTCCATTATTTGCACTATAAATATCATAACCTCCTAAGGTTTTTCTTCCATTTGTGCTAAAGTATAATTTATGCGTCGCAGCGTGATAAAAAGGACTTAAATCATCTCCAGCAGTATTCAATTCTTTCATAGCATATGGACCTTCGATGACGCCATTCTTTTTTATGGGTGCATAGTATAGATCTAATCCTCCAGTTCCACCTTTCCTATCACTAGCAAAATATAATACCTCTCCTCCAGTGTTGGGGTCAATCCCTATATTTGGTTGTGTATTATGACTGCCTTCCGGATTGATGTTATGTGGAAGTGCTTTCATGGAGTTATCATCGTTTGCATCTTGAACATAGATTTTGCACGTTACTTCATGGAGATTGTATTGGCATCTAGTAAAGTAAATTTTAGAGGCATCTGAGTTCATTGTATAATGGCCAGCATGTTGGCTTCCCTCGTTTACTTTACTTTCTAATAATGTAGATTCCCCCTTGCTATGCGTATAAATTTTGCTAAAAGGTTTTACATCTTCATTACTTGCGTAGTAGTTATTAGAAGAGTAGTACAGTTTCTCATTCATAAAGAATGGACTCATTTCCGAGTATTCTGAGTTTACCTGTTCATTAAGTTTTTCAACGATAACATTTTCGTTTTTGTCTAATGACATAGCCCAGTCAATGTCTTCTATACTTTTTATTGCTTGCTCCTTTCGTGATTCGTCGGTATCTTTCTCTCTAAGATATTTGTCAAAAATATCCTTTGCCAACCCATATTCGCCCTTAGCTAATTTGATTTGTGCCAATTGAAAAAGAGATTCATTCTTATAGTCTGTCTCGTCTCTTTCAAGTAGTCTAGAATACGCACTTTCGGCGGTATTATAGGCTCTATATTTACGCGCAGAATCTGCATATTTTAACAAGAGATCTGCGTCAGGTTCTTTCTCTAAGTCAATAGCTTCGCCGTAATATGAGACTGCAGTACGATAGTCATTGACTTCGTATGCTTTATCTGCCGCCTTGAGATACGCTCTATATACCTGCGCTTGAGTAAGATTGCAGAGAATAAGGATTATAATTATGTTGAGTAGTTTCTTCACCAGTTTTGATTAAAATATTTTACAATCTTTGGGTCTACCATCGGGAGTCCGTGCCGTTCTGTAAATAAATGCTATTTCTAAGCCTCCTCGATTAGAAGTAGCTATATCGAAATCAGAAATATTGATATCATAACTTATCCCCACTGTAAATGCTCTATGATGAAGCTCTATGGTTGGAGACCATGCATCTCCAAATTCAAAGAATCGGTAATTGACGCCCAATTCAAGGGCCGTTTCATTTAATAAATGCGGGTTTAAATAAAATCGACCAGCTAAGCCTACTAGAAATTCACTTTCAGGACCAGTACGTTGGGCTAGGGTTCTTGCATGAATATCCAATCTACGGTGCACTTGGATAGCGCCATCCACAAAAGCATTAAATCTAGCGTCTAATCTATCAATTCGGTCTTCATAGAAATTGGTCTTTGGAGTATTAAAATGTACTGCTGCTAAGCCAACATTAAAATAGCTTCTAGATTTTTTTATGCGATGACTCCAATTGACTCCTACAGTCAAATCTAAGTAGGCAATATTATTCCTTACGTTAAGACCTTCTTCTCCATTCGCTAAATCTCCATTGAAGACTTCTCCATCAAATTGAGAATTGAATCTAAGGTCGTCGAAATCAAATCCAAGGGCTGTTACACCAGCACTAAGACCGAGCGAGAGGCGATTTTTCTCATTTAGCTTTTTAGATAAAGATGCTATTCCAGAAAGTTGCGTATTATAAAAATTAGAGTCTCCTGCTCTATCATAATGAAAGTGACCACCTACCGCTAAATCACCAAATTTTATGAAATTATTTTTAAGCTTGGTATCGTATGTTCCAGCGAAGGTGAGGTAATTGACAGGCACCTTTCTCCACTGATTTCTATAATTGGCAGTATAGCGTGTATCTCCTACAAAGGAGCCAGTCAGCGCAGGATTTATATTAACAGGGGCATTATAAAATTGGGAAAAGTGTATATCCTGAGCATTGCTCAAGACATATGAGAACATAAAAAAAATAATACAAGGCAATGTCCGTATCATAGGAGTATCGTTTAAATAAACTAATAGGCCCATTGATTGCAATGTGCCTAGCTGTTATCTATCCTGCCTTGTAATGTTATTTATTATTTAAATCGATTATGAGACGCTTCAATAAGATGAAGTGTACCCACAAAGTTACTCTTTAATTAAGTATGAATCAATGCTTTAGGATACATATATCTTAAATAAAGATTGAAATTGTCTTATGTATTTACATAAATAATATATGATATTTATATATGATTTATTCTCTAATAAGTATATATTTCGATTAAGACATATTTATTATTATCGAATTGAAAAAGATATTGTACTCACCCTTTTTCGAGTATTACCGCTATCGTCCAGATCATCAAGTATCATTTTATTGGCTTTGGGGTCTTTAAAAACTTCTTTTAGGTTTTGTATTAGACCGATAGGGATTTTATACTTTTCACATTTACTCATCAATTCAGCTGAAGAAAATTTTATTATTTCCTTGGATAACAGCTGAGCCAACTCTATTCTATTTTCTACTCTATTCACATTCTGCATAAAGCGTAGATCATCACACAAGTATGCTATATCTAGCAAATTACATAATGATACGAACTGTTGTTCTGTTCCTATAGCCAATACCATCTCTTTATTATCGTTAGTTCGAAATACTTCGCCATAGGGTGCAATATTGGGATGGAGTGTACCCATTTTTTGGGGAATAGTTTTATTCATCAGCCAATTGGTCGCTTGATTGGCTAGAGATGCGATAGCAGTTTCATAAAGTGAAGCGCTTATAAATGAGCCTTGCCCTGTTTTCATTCTTTTTAATAACGCTATTAGAATCCCTTCTTTTAATTGATGGGCCGCAAGTATATCAATGAGTGCTACAGGCATTTTCGCAGTTTGTCCATCTACCTGACCGCACATAGATAAGTATCCAGTTTCAGCTTGCATCACTACATCAAAAGCGACCTTCTCTATTCCATCTGGATAGCCATCTAATTGACCATAAATAATATCTTCTTTAATTTTTTTCAGCGTTGAATAGTCTACACCTAACTTTACTGCTGAGCTCTTTTTAAAATTAGCTATAACTATATCCGCCTCCTTTATCTGATCTAATAAAAAGTTACTGTCTTCTTCCTTAGCGAGATTGCTAAACACAACGTGTTTGTTATAGTTTACGGCGCAATAGTATGAGGAATAAGACTTGGACTTATCTTCCGACTTCGTTTTCCAGGTTCTTGTCACATCACCATTCGTAGTTTTGTTTTCAAATTTTATAACCTTGGCGCCTAATTCCGCAAAGAACATCCCAACGGCTGGACCAGCTAGAACGCTTGCTAGTTCCACAACGACTAGGTCTTTGAATATTTCTTCCATGGAACGAAGATACGAGAATGTGTTTTATTTAAATGTAAAACCGAAAAAATTTAAATGTGAAAAAGGGATTAGGGATTAGGTGTTCGGTGTTCGGTTTTAGGGATTAGGTTTTAGGATTTAGGATCTATGCCCCCTCATGATATAGGTTGACAGGTGGCTTCCTAAAGCCTAAAGATTGTGGA
>CAYZUW010000189.1:0-8323 GCA_964481325.1 uncultured Saprospiraceae bacterium | reverse complement strand
GCTAAATTCAAAACTGTTACTAGACAAGTTGTTGATCAGCCTGCAAGAGTAGAAGAAATTCCAATCGAAGCAGAATATAAGACTGTAAGTAAGAAAGTACTTGTTTCTCCAGAAACTACTAGAGAAGAAGTTATTCCTGCTGTATATAACTCAGTAAACGAAAAAAGATTGGTTTCTCAAGGTGGATTCACTGTATGGACTGAAATCCTTTGTGCTGAAAGAACTACTTCAACTAAGGTTGCTAACGTTCAGAGAGCATTAAATGCAGCTGGTTATAACGCTGGATCTGCTGATGGTGTTATGGGTATCAGAACTCAAAATGCTCTTCAACAGTATCAAACAGATAAAGGATTACCAGTTGGTAACTTGAATCTTGAGACACTTAAGATGTTGGGAGTAGACGCAAATTAATAACTTTTAATTTGGTTCAGTTCACAACTGTCTAAATAAACCTAACATAAAGACTTATCATCCGTATGGATGATAAGTCTTTATTTTTTTAAATACTTATGAAATTTACAGAATTTAATTTTTCTACCGAACTCAATGATGCCCTTGAATCAATGGGTTTCGTTGAAGCTACGCCTATACAAGAGCAAGCCATTCCGATTATCATGGAACAGCATGATTTGATCGCGTGTGCTCAAACAGGCACAGGTAAAACGGGTGCTTTCCTTTTACCAGTATTACAGACAATATGGGAAAGTAACGATAGGGATTCTGTCAATGCATTAGTTATTGTACCAACACGAGAGTTGGCTATTCAAATAGATCAACAAGTGGAGGCCATGTCTTACTTTCTTGGTATCAGCTCTATTGCTGTATATGGAGGAGGAGATAAAGAGGATTGGGAAAAGCAAAGAAAAGCCTTATCCTCTGGTGCCGATATCGTTATAGCTACTCCTGGTAGACTAATTGCACACATGCAATTGGGCTATGTCAAAATGAAAAAGGTTAAGCAGTTGATTCTGGATGAGGCAGATCGTATGTTGGATATGGGATTTTTAAGCGATATTTTGTCTATTATAAGTAATATCTCAGAAAAGCGGCAAAATTTGTTATTCTCCGCTACCATGCCTAGTAATATCCGAACCCTTTCATCAAAAATCCTAACCAACCCAAAATCGATAAGTCTATCTATATCGAAGCCAGCAGCAGGAGTACTGCAAGGTGCTTATCTCATAAATGATGTAGACAAGAGTAAACTTATTGTAGACTTGCTTAGAGATAAACGCGATAAATACCAATCTGTTATTGTGTTTTCTTCTACAAAGAAGAATGTAAACAACATCGTAAACGCTCTCAAAAAGGCGAGGATAGACGCAGAAGGTATTTCCTCAGACTTGGACCAAAAACAACGTGAGCGTGTCTTATTGAGCTTTAGAAACAGAAAGACTCAAATCATTGTAGCTACTGACATTCTTAGTAGAGGGATTGATATTTCTGACATCAATCTAGTAATCAATTTCGACGTACCCAATGATGCAGAAGATTATGTACACAGAATAGGAAGAACTGCCAGAGCTAATACGACTGGAGTCGCATTGACGCTTATCAATAAATACGATATCAAGAAATTTAAAGATATCGAAGCTATGATAGAAGCTTCCGTTCAGAAAATTCCTTTGCCAGAAGGCTATGCAGAAGGACCAGACTTCAACTCCAATGTAAATTATTCTAGAGGACGAGGCGGTAATAGTCGTGGGGGTAACCGCAAAGGGGCTACAAAAAGAGAAACTACAAGGGGAAAAAAGGAGGTGGAAATAGAAGAGGCCCTACTACCAAATAGGTATTGATTTTCAATTCCTATCCAATCTAGGATGATTTTCCTTCAGTTGTTATAGAACGTTTTTTTGCTCTAACTCTTGCTGCTCTTGCTCTAACCTCTTGCTCTTGCTTAAACCTGCTTATACATTCTATTGTTTACATACCTAAACACCTAATTGTAATATGATGAATAACAGGTTGGGCTTGTCGATAGTAAGCCTAAGAGAGAAACTTCCAGAATGGAAGATAGAATCTATTTTCGGGGATCAAACACCTAAAGTAGATGATTTCTTAGGTAAACCCACTGTAATACTCTTCTTTAGTTTTGGCTGTCCTGGTTGCCTCGGAAGAGCGATTCCGTACGCAAATCGATTAGTCTATGAAAACAAAGACAAAATCCAAGTTTTAGGTATTCACACCAATTTTGAAGGACACAATTATTCATTAGAGCAATTTGAAGATGGACGGGAGCGATTCTATTTTAGATTTCCATTTTATCGTGATTATAACTACGATACTACATTTTTAAATTATGGAGCAGGAGGGACCCCACATTGGATTGTTTTAGATAAAGAGGGAAGGGTAGTTTATTCTATTTTTGGATCCGATCCCAATAATGCACTACTCAGACTAGATTACATCATTTCAGAACTAGTAAGAAATTAGATTACCATGCTTCAATGGATTGATATCTTAAGATTTGCCAACAATGGTAACCTCGAGCCCATACATAAAGTCCGCAAAACGGATAAAGAGTGGAAGGGAGTTCTATCTGCTGAACAATTCCGAATCACCCGACAAAAAGGAACTGAAAAGGCCCATAGTTCCGAGATGTGTAATGCATTTGATCCAGGTAAATACGCATGCGTTTGCTGTGATACTGATTTATTTGATAGTACTGGTAAATTCAAGAGCACATCGGGTTGGCCGTCTTTCACACAGCCCCTAAATGATAAGGCTATCGCTTATCATAAAGACAGAGGCTATGGAATGTATAGAATCGAAGTAGTGTGTAATACATGTGATGCGCACTTAGGGCACGTATTTCAAGATGGACCTCCGCCCAATGGTTTACGCTACTGTATCAATGCAATTGCCCTTAAAAAACGAGATGCGCTCTAAAAGTAATTATCTATGGAGGAAAGATTAAAGATCTAATTGGCTTTTTCCAATCCAATTTCCTTTCCTTTCTCTAACATGAAAGAATAAGCTGCTTCATACTCGTTCGGAATCTTACCATCTAGAATCGCATCCTTAATGGCAGTCTTAATGGTGCCTACGGGTTTGCTTGGTGGAATATTGAAAGTACTCATTATTTGATCTCCAGAGATGGGTGGTTGCCAATTTCTGATGTGATCTTTTTCCTCTACCTCAATCATCTTCTGTTGTACGATTTCGTAATTAGCCAAATAGCGTTTTACTTTGTTTGGATTCTTAGAGGTGATGTCTGCCTTGCATAGCATCATTAGCGCTTCTATGTCATCACCCGCCTCAAAGAGCAGTTTACGAATAGCAGCATCTGAGATATTCTCCTTAGTAAGGCTTATAGGTCTGAGGTGCAGTTTTACCAATTTTTGAACAAACTTCATATTAGCATCTAAGGGCAATTTGAGACGGCGAAATATTTTTGGCACCAACGCCGCCCCTAATCCGTCATGCCCATGGAAAGTCCATCCGACTTCTGGTTCAAATCGTTTAGTGGGTGGTTTGGCAATATCGTGCATAATGGCTGCCCATCTCAAATACAAGTCATCCGTGTTTTTAGATATATTATCAAGAACTTCTAAGGTATGATAAAAGTTATCTTTGTGCCCTTTACCTTCACGGATTTCGACGCCTTGTAGTTTAGCCATCTCCGGAAAGAATTCATGCAAGAGCCCACAATCGAATAAAAGTTTGAAACCAGTAGATGGTGGATCAGATAGTACCATTTTGTTTACCTCGGTGATAATGCGTTCCATGGAGATAATGCTCAATCTACTTTTATACTTTTTTATAGCTTCAAAGGTGGCAGGATCTATCTCAAATTTAAGTTGGCTTGCAAAACGAATAGCACGTAGCATACGCAATGGATCATCCGAGAAAGTCTTTGCAGGATCAAGAGGGGTTATAATTCTACGCTCTGAGAGGTGTTTAATTCCATCAAATGGATCAATCAAAGTTCCAAAGTCTTCTTCATTTAAACTTACCGCTAAGGCGTTGATGGTGAAGTCTCTTCTATTCTGATCATCTTGTAAGCTTCCTTCTTCTACACTTGGTTTTCTGCTATCGTTTCTATAAGACTCTTTTCTAGCACCAACGAATTCAATTTCCAATTCCTTATGCTTGAGCATTGCAGTTCCGAATCGCTTAAAAACGCTGAGTCTTGGTCGAGGGTGTAGGTTTGAAGCTACTGCAGTAGCCAATTCTATCCCAGAGCCTATACAAACGATATCTAAATCTTTAGATGGGCGATTAAGTAAGCGATCACGAACATATCCGCCTACAGCAAAGACAGGAAATCCTAAGGATTTCCCTACCGACCCTATCAGAGATAAGATGTCTCGCTCATAATCTTTTATATTAAATATCAATCTACTTGCCTATACTTGAACTTCACAATAGGTATCTTCTATCTCAGATAGAATCTGAAAGATAACATCTAGATTGTTTTCTTGGACCAATTGAGACCTAAAATATTTAATATTTCTCAAGCCTCTGAAATAATTGGTATAGTGTCTTCGCATTTCCAAGATACCTAATACTTCTCCTTTCCATTCTACAGAATGATTTATATGCTGACGTACAGCCTTCAATTTATCTTGTAAGGTAGGTTTTGCTATGTGTTCTCCAGTTTTCAAAAAATGTTTTATTTCGTTAAAGATCCAGGGATTTCCGATGCTGGCTCTTCCGATCATAATGCCATCGACATTATATCTCTCTTTATACTCTTTCGCCTTTTCGGGAGAATCAATATCTCCATTTCCGAAGATAGGAATATGTATCCGAGGATTCTCTTTGATTTTGCCGATCAAGGTCCAATCCGCTTCTCCTTTATACATTTGTTGTCTGGTACGGCCATGAATAGAAAGTGCTTTGATGCCTACATCCTGCAGACGCTCAGCGACCTCATCGATTTTGATGCTATTTGCATCCCATCCTAATCTAGTTTTTACCGTTACGGGCAGGTTTGTTGAGTTGACAACGGCCTTTGTCAGTTCGACCATTTTAGGTATATCCTTTAAGATACCCGCACCAGCGCACTTATTCACAACTTTCTTTACAGGACAGCCATAATTGATATCTAGTACCTCGGGCTTGGCTTCTTCAACTATCTCAGCAGCTTTCATCATGCTATCCAAGTTAGCTCCGAAGATTTGAATCCCGATAGGGCGTTCTTCAGGATAAATGTCAAGCTTTTGTACACTCTTTGTGGCATCTCTAATCAGACCTTCCACAGAGATAAACTCTGTGTACATCATATCTGCTCCCTGTTCCTTGCATATCGCTCTAAAGGGTGGATCACTAACATCCTCCATGGGAGCCAGTAACAAAGGAAAATCACCTAATTCTATATCGCCTATCTTTACCATAATTCTATTCTGGATGTAAATTTCAGATAGTATTTTGGTTTACGCAATTAATAACCTGTTTTTATTTTAAAAAGGTCGATTTAGGGCATATATATTGAGAAAAACACTAATCTTTAGTGCCCGATTAACGTATTAAAATGATTAATAATTATATTTTTGTTTTTTTTGAAAAACCAAGACCTTAAATAAGTGGGTCCAAAAGATACAATTCATGTTTGATAGTTTTTTGGGGCATAGCCCAAAGTGGTATAAATTGACCATAATTGGTTTCCTGATATTCAACGTATTTTCGCTGTTTGCTTTAGGGAAAACTGTAACAGCTTGGATAATAATCCTTGAATTTATATTCACGCTAGCCATGGCACTTAAGTGCTATCCCTTGCAGTCTGGAGGAATCCTTGCTATTCAAGTTTTATTTCTTCAATTGACAACTGCTAAACACGCTTACCAAGAAGTTGCCGCAAACTTAGAAGTGATTCTTCTTTTGGTCTTTATGGTGGCCGGGATTTATTTTATGAAACCACTGCTGATGTTTATTTTCAGTAAGGTTTTCACCAAAATAAAATCCAAGGTTGTTTTGTCCTTATTATTTGTTTTTCTATCAGCCGTATTGTCTGCTTTTCTTGATGCATTGACAGTAACGGCGGTACTGATTAGTGTAGCAGTTGGATTTTATGGTGTCTACCATAAGATTCATTCAGGCAAGAGCGATTATGATAAGGATGGAATTGAGGATCGCAAAGAACTATCTGGTGAAACACTGGAACAGTTCCGCTCTTTTCTTAGAAGTCTCATCATGCATGGGGTGGTCGGAACGGCCTTAGGTGGTGTTTGTACGCTCGTTGGAGAACCACAGAACCTATTAATTGGAGAAAGGTTAGGCTGGGATTTTATTCAGTTTTTCTTGCAAATGGCCAATATTACTATTCCTGTATTAATTTGTGGAATGATTATGACAGTCATTTTAGAATTGACAGGTTGGTTTGATTTTGGAGCCAAATTACCAGAACAAGCTAGAGCCATTATTGAAAATTATACCGCAGAGCAAGATGATAAGCGATCAGAAAAAGAAAAAGGACATTTAATTGTTCAAGGAGTAGCTGCTGTGTTTTTGATTATTGGTTTAGCTACGCATGCCGCGCCAGTTGGGCTGATTGGCTTGGGAATTATCATATTCCAAACAGCCTTTATGGGGATCACAGAAGAGCACCATCTAGGAAAAGCTTTTGAAGAAGCATTACCCTTTACAGGACTGCCAGTGGTGTTTTTAGTAATTGTAGCTATGATTCATGATACGCATTTGTTTTCTCCAATCATAGAGCATCTCTTGACATTGCCAGCAAGTCAACAACCAGCCTATTTCTATTTAGCTAATGGCATTTTATCTATGATCAGTGATAACGTATTTGTTGCAACGGTTTATATAGGAGAAGTGGAGGCTGCCTTCGAAGCGGGAAAAATCACAAGACAACAATTTGAAAACCTGGCGGTAGCCATCAATACGGGTACCAATCTTCCTAGTGTAGCCACCCCTAATGGTCAAGCTGCATTTTTATTCTTATTGACTTCATCCTTGGCACCACTTATCAATTTGTCCTACTTCAAGATGATGAAGATGGCATTTCCATATACGATAGTATTAGGAATTGTTGGATTGCTAGGCGTGATATATTTACTGTAAGAAATTAGATTTTTTGGGCGTATCCCAAAGGAGTCCATTTAAGATGGACTCCTGTGGGTCAGGCTATCCGTGACGCCGCGTCCGCTTTGGTCCTTGTCTGAAAAAGCCAAGGACTGCTTCTCCCGATAGAAAAAATCGGGATCGCATCACTACTATCCTTTACGCAGTCTTCTTGAGTTGTAATCTACTTATCTGTTTATTGTCTATAGGATTAATGAAAGGATAAACAAATCAACAATTCAACAAATAAACATCTTTACCACTGCGGGTGAACTGGCTTATTATTGAGAATGGACTCAATTTTTTCACTTAGTTCATCGGTGATAAGAGCCATGTCGTTTACAGAGTCAAGCGTTTCTTCTAGATGATTCTTCTTACTTGCACCCAAGATAACGGTACTCACATTTGGATTCTTTAAGCACCATGCAATCGCTAACTTGGGTAGGCTAGTACCCAATGAAAGCGCCAAGTCATTTAATGATCTGGTCATTTCTAGTCGTTCTTCAGACAGTGACCTTTCCTTTAGCCACTCAAGACCTTCCATACCAAGTCTAGTGCCTTTTGGAAATTTACCCAAATACTTATCCGTTAAAACACCTGAGCATAAGGGAGACCAGATAGTTGTTCCTAATCCTACTGTTTTGTAGATCTGGTTATATTCTACTTCTACTTTGTGTCTGTGAAACATGTTGTATTGTGGTTGCTCCATAACCGGGCCGATAAGGTTAAGCCTTTGTGCACACATATGTGCTTCCATGATCTCTTGAGCGGACCATTCTGAGGTACCCCAGTAAAGAATCTTTCCTTGTTGAATCAGATGATTCATAGCCCAAACGGTTTCTTCTATGGGAGTAGTCTTATCAGGTCTATGACAGAAGAATAGGTCAAGATAATCTACCTGTAGTCTTTTCAAAGCAGCATGGCAAGCCTCAAACAAATGCTTTCTGCTAAGCCCAGTTTGATTAGGTAGTTTTCCGCCAGCTCCGAAATAAGCTTTACTAGATACTATATAAGAATCTCTGCTCCATTTAGCTTTTGCTAAAATCTTACCCATTACTATTTCTGACTTTCCAGATGCGTATATTTCAGCATTATCAAAAAAGTTAACTCCTTTATCGTAGGCTAGATACATGAGCTTTTCTGCCATCGCATCGCTAATCTGTTTGCCAAAAGTCAGCCAAGACCCTAAGGAGAGGACACTCACTTGTAGGCCAGATTTTCCAAGATTTCTATATTCCATACTAAATGTTAAATTTTTGGTAATACAAATAAAACTAATTAAATTATAATCATTACAGTAAAT
>CAYZUW010000188.1:0-8343 GCA_964481325.1 uncultured Saprospiraceae bacterium | reverse complement strand
ATTAAAAAAACAGATGCTCTAATTTCAATGACAAAAAGAGCATTGAATAAAAAGTTGATTGTCAGGTATTTATTGGTAGATTCTTGGTTTTTCAATTCTCAATGCTTGATCGCCTGCCACTAAAAATGTCAGCTGATGCAAGTTTAACATGCTGAATATAAGTGATTTAAAATTTATTTCCGAACCATTGTAATCATAGAGTAGACTATTTAGTTAGTTACGATGGGTTACCCGTAAAGGGTAATCCGTTTTTGATTATGGTATATTTACCTCAAAAACGGACATCAATGATTATAGACAATATTATCAAAAATCGAAGAGCTGTATTTCCTGCTCAATATATAGACAAGGATATTCCTACGACAGAACTAGAACAAATTCTTGAAAATGCCAACTGGGCACCAACACATAAGAAAACGCAACCTTGGCGCTTTAAGGTATTTAGAGGGGCAGCTCTAGAGCGCCTTGGTACTTTTTTGGCAGATTGGTATAAGGCCAATACACCTGCTGAAAAATTCAAAGAAATCAAATTCAAAAAAACGCAAAAAAAGCCCAGCCAATGCGCTTGTGTAGTAGCTATCTGTATGAAGCCCGACCCTTCCTTGCCGGAATGGGAAGAACTAGCCGCTACTGCCTGTGCGGTACAAAATATGTGGCTTTCCTGCTCTGTCAGAGAAATAGGTTGTTACTGGAGTACTCCTAAGAGTATTCATGACTTTGAACACTTTCATCCCCTAGAAGAAGGAGAGCGGTGCATAGGCCTTTTCTATATGGGCTACTATGAGGGAACTTTAACACCTGGCACACGCAACCCTATTGCTGAAAGAGTAGTATGGATTGAGGAGTAAAACCCTTTAAAATTGGGATTTTCTAGTACATTTGTACTACTTTTAGCAGAGTATGTATTTTGTCGTATTAGCTTCATTATGACTGATAATCGGCAAAATCATTGTTTTTTCATTTATTATCATGACTTTTATAACTTTCTTGAGTTTGAAATGTATTTCTACTATCTGCAGCAAATGCCAGATTCGATACAATAACAATTTAAGCCAATTATATCTTTAACAATTAACGCAAATATTAAATTAAATTTTGATGAATAGAGTACTATTATTTTTATCCGTTTTGTCTGTTTTTGTGGTCTTTTCTTGCATTGAAGATGACATACTAGAAGATTTTGTACAGCCAGAGATAAGAATTTCTGGTTCCATTGATACCCTAGGAGTGGATTCTATTTTTAGCTTCCAGGCAAGATTTTTCAATAATATTGGTCAAGATGAAGAGGTTGAATTCACTTGGACAAGTTCTGACGAATCAATCGCAACCGTAGATGGAGGTCAAGTTAGAGGTGTTGCTGAAGGTAGCGCGGTTATCACTGCGAGCTTTTTTTATCCAGAAGAGAACTTAGAAGTTACCGCCTCAGAGACTATAGTTGTAGGCGAAGCTATTCTTCCACCACCAGAAGTGGAGCCATTGCGCACTATTGACGGAGTGATTAGGACGACTACATTCTATCCTCTATCAGGAGATTTTCAATATATAGAAGAAGAGGATGGAGGTGTCACTATTGATATTGCCTCTAATTATATTGCGGACAACAGACTTCCTGGTCTGTATATATATCTTTCAAATAATAGAAACAGTATTGCAAACGCTTTAGAAATAACTGAAGTGGTTCAGTTTTCTGGTGCTCACTCTTACACAGTGCCAGAGGTTGGATTTGAGGATTATGCCTTCATCGTATATTTTTGTAAGCCATTCAACGTGAAAGTTGGTGAAGCCGAGCTAAATTTCTAGACTAAAAAATGCAATTTACATCCAAGATGAAAAAATTAAGCTTCTTAGCAATTCTAATCGCCTTCATTTCTACAACTGCTTTTGCTGGTGGACCCTGGCCTCAGAAAAAAGGCAAGGCATATATCAAATTATCTGAATGGTGGACCGTTTTTGATACCCATTTTACTACTAGAGGTTTTGAGGATCCAAATGCTACTACAGGCATTTACAATACTTCCGTTTTTGTAGAATACGGAATTACTGATCGATTTACGGGTATAGTGAATGCTCCTGTTTTGAGCAGAAACTTTATGAACAATATTGTTTCTGGGACTACTGGTGAAACGATTATTCCAGGCGAGGCTATTAATACAATCGGAGATATCGATTTGGGCTTGAAGTATAGTCTAAATGGAAGAGATGCGAAGTTCCCTATGGCATTGACGCTTACCTTAGGTATACCTACAGGCGAAACAGCAGGCGGAACGCAAGAAAATCTAGCGACTGGAGATGGTGAGTTCAACCAAATGCTGCGATACGATGTAGGGACAGGATTTAAATTAGGAAATGATATATCTGCTTATTCCGCAGGCTATGCTGCTTTTAATAATAGAACCGAAGATTTTTCAGAAGAATTTAGATATGGTTTAGAAATAGGATTTGGTTTTTTGAAAGAAAGAATCTGGCTCGTAGGAAAGTTTGATGTATCTGATTCTTTCAAGAATGGATCCTTTAATCAAGCCATTACCAATACTAGTATTTTTGCGGACCAATCAGAGTTTGTCAATGTAGGTGCTGAGATAAATATATATGTCACTAAAAAACTTGGAGTATCGGCTGGCTTCACAGAAATAATTACAGGAGAGATTATTGCTGCTTCACCATCTTACTCGGTGGGTGTGTTTCTAGATCTTGAAAAATAATAGCACTATTTGATATTATAATTTATCATTTAAAAGAATAATAGAGGTGTTCTCAACATATGTTGGGAGCACCTTTTTTCGTAGACTGTCCATTTGTATAGATTTTGTGACTCTCATTCTACTTAAACCATATATCCAATCTAATATATTGATTATCTAGGTATTATGTTTTGCAACGCCTTACTTTTGATCTCTTTTATATTAATGGTTCGGTAATTTTTGGAAAATTATAAATCGACTAGCAATAAATGCTTGGTTGTCAAGTGATTGTAAAGACTGTACAGATAGTTATAACCCGATTTTTTTGAGGGAGTCCGTGTCTAGCTTGGTGGTGTTGGCCATGGACCGAGCGAAGAGCGAGCTACGTATCATACGACCCAGATAGCCCCCCCTAAAGCAGGCTATCTGGGTGACCCCAAAATAACACCCTTCAATAAGGCTAAATCAGCTCCAAAACAAAGGTAATTGCAACATAATTGGTGCAAAAGTGGAATGCCCATATTAAGTAGCTAATTTTGTTAAAAATGCAAAATTCTGTTAGTTTTGCGCAGCTGAATTCGAGATAGGCAGAATTCTCGAAACTACATACTTTATTTAATCATTAGAAAACGAGAAACAATATGAGTAGTACAATTACTATGGTACTTCCAATTTTTGGGGTATTAGCAATATTATTTACAGTTTGGAAATCGAATTGGGTGACCAAACAAGAGGTAGGTACCGAACGAATGGCGAGAATCGCAAAGAACATTGCAGATGGCGCCATGGCTTTTCTTAAAGCGGAATACAAAGTATTATCCATTTTTGTAGTCGTAGTAGCTATCATATTGATTTTCACTGCAAACGGTCAGACGAGTTCAAAATTAGTAGGACTCTCCTTTATACTTGGTGCGATATGTTCTGCATTGGCAGGATTCATTGGGATGCGTGTAGCGACTAAGGCTAACGTACGTACGACCAACGCTGCCCGTACTGGATTGGGCAAAGCGCTAGAGGTAGCATTTGCCGGTGGTGCCGTAATGGGTATGGGAGTTGTAGGATTAGGTATCCTAGGATTGAGTTTACTCTTATTACTATATAGCAATATGTTTGGTATGGGCACGGCTGCTGAGGCAAATCGAGTAATTACTATATTGACTGGATTCTCATTTGGAGCATCCTCTATCGCCTTATTTGCACGTGTAGGTGGAGGTATCTATACTAAGGCTGCGGATGTAGGAGCCGATTTGGTAGGTAAGGTTGAGGCTGGTATCCCAGAGGATCACCCATTGAACCCTGCAACTATTGCGGATAACGTGGGAGATAACGTAGGAGATGTAGCTGGTATGGGAGCCGATTTGTTTGAGTCTTATGTAGGATCTATCATCGGTACTATGGTATTGGGTGCTGCTTTGATGGGCACTGCTGGATGGTCAGATGGCTTTGATTCATTGTCAGCAGTTTTATTACCCTTAGTATTAGCTAGTGTAGGAATTATCACCTCTATCATAGGTACTTTCTTTGTGAAAGTAAAAGAAGGAGGAGATCCACAAAAAGCATTGAACATGGGTGAATTTATCGCAGCCGGTTTGATGATAGCAATTACATTCTTTGTTGTGAAATTTATGCTGCCTGCTACGTGGACATTCGGAGGAGTAAGCTATAATTCATTGGGTGTTTTCTGGGCAGTACTTATTGGACTTGCTTCAGGATTATTAATTGGAATCGTTACAGAATTTTATACAGGAACAGGCACCAAGCCAGTTCAGTCTATAGTAGATCAATCTGTTACAGGTGGTGCGACAAACATTATTGCTGGATTAGGAGTAGGGATGATGTCTACTGCTATCCCAACGATAATTTTAGCAGGCGCTATTATGGGGGCACACTATTTTGCAGGATTATATGGTATTGCTATCGCAGCTGTAGGTATGTTGTCCAACACGGGTATCCAGTTGGCGGTAGATGCATACGGACCAATATCTGATAACGCGGGTGGTATCGCTGAGATGGCTGAATTGCCTAAAGAGGTAAGACAAAGAACAGATAAATTGGATGCAGTAGGAAATACAACTGCGGCGATTGGTAAAGGATTTGCGATTGGATCAGCAGCACTGACTGCCTTGGCATTGTTCTCTGCATTTATGATTACTGCAGGGATTGATTCTATTGATATCGCTAATCCAAAAGTAATGGCTGGTTTATTAGTAGGGGGAATGTTGCCTTTCTTATTCTCTGCATTATCTATGAATGCAGTGGGTAGAGCGGCGATGGATATGATCAAGGAGGTAAGAAGACAGTTTAAGTCTATTCCTGAATTGACAAAAGCCTTGGATGCGATGAAAAGAAACGATGGTGTGAATTTTGAGAAGTGGTCAGATAAAGATCAAAAAGATTTTGAAGCAGCAGATGGTAAAGCGGACTATGAGAAGTGTGTTGAAATCTCAACACAGGCCTCTATTAGAGAGATGATTGTACCGGGTTTGATAGCTGTTATCACTCCAGTATTAGTTGGATTTGCTTTTGGTGCAGAGACACTAGGAGGATTATTAGCTGGTGTGACGGTTTGTGGTGTAATGATGGCGATATTCCAATCTAACGCTGGTGGTGCATGGGATAATGCCAAGAAGATGTTTGAAGAAGGAGTTACTATCGCTGGCGAGAAGCATTATAAAGGATCTGATGCGCACAAAGCAGCAGTTATTGGAGATACAGTAGGGGACCCATTTAAGGATACTTCTGGACCTTCATTGAATATCTTATTGAAGTTGATGTCAGTAGTGGCTTTGGTAATTGCTCCATTCTTATAGAAAAATAGCTGTTAGACCTTAGGTATTGGACTTGATTTCTGATTCCAAAAATTACGATACAATTTTAAAAAATATATACAGGCTTCAATCTTCGGGTTGGGGCCTTTTTTATTCTGAGTCAATTTTTTCGTCATTGGAAGGATTAACTGGCTTGCCCCATATACCTCATTTACAAGTTCCAAACTCCTTTGCCAAATCACCAGTTCGCTAAAATTTCTCTTAGTTTTTTACGCTCAAAAAAGGTGATTTTGAACTAGATTTTAAGCTGATTTCCCTAAGGCCTAACTCCTAATACCTAACTACTCCCTTTTTTATTGTTATTTTTCCGTTAAATCACGTCCTAAGCGTAGGGAATCACAACTATTTCCCTAATAAAAAGTATATTTATTAGTAGAATTAGTGCGTTATATACTTAAGCCCCCCATATAACTGAACTTAGGTAGCATATTTGCATTATATCTATATCTTAAGACATAAATCAAATCATAGATGAATTTCAAAAGTCCATTATTTTTTGCCATTCTTGTGATTGGCCTATTCGTAGCCTCTTACGCGCCCCATGTTGATATTGAAGAGAAAGACAACTTGCTACTGCAAACGCTTTTAGGGGGTATACAGCAGCTGCATTATTCTCCTAATGAGGTAGACGATGATTTCTCTAAGCAGGTATTCGATTTATACATAGAGCGCCTAGATAACGGTCGCCGTTGGTTGACAGCTTCTGAGATGGAGATGCTGAAGGCATATGAGATGCAAATTGACGACGCGGTTACCAATCCTAATTACGAATTTTTCGAAAAATCAGTAGAGCTAAAGAAAGCAGGTCTTGCTAGAGCAGAGAGCTACTATAAAGAAATCTTAAAAACACCGTTTGATTTTACCAAGATGGAAGAAATCGAATTGGATGGTGATAAGAAGGCATTCGCTAAAGATGAAGCTCAGCTAAAGGAATACTGGAGAAAGACTCTAAAGTATGATGTGATGACTAGATTGGCCACCAAACTAGAGCAGCAAGAGGAAGCACGCGAAAAGGAAATAGACAAAATGGATGCTGATGGTAATCCTAAGGAGGAAAAGTCTTTAATGAAAGAAAAAGAAGAACGTAAAGAGCTCTTATCCAAATCTAAAGAAGACTTAGAGATAGAAGCTAGAGAAAAGACCTTAGAGCGTTACGATGATTGGTTTGAAAGATTGAACCAGGAGCGTAGATCAGACTATATGTCTAACTACCTCAATGCGATTACCAACGTATTTGATCCACATACTTCCTACTACTTACCAAAGGACAAAGAGAATTTTGATATCAATATGTCTGGTACCCTAGAGGGAATTGGAGCTAGACTTCAGCAAGGGGATGAATACACTAAAGTGACAGACATCATACCTGGTGGGCCAGCATGGAGAGGCAAAGAGCTAGAAAAAGAAGATTTGATCATGAAAGTGACGCAAGGTGGTGACTCTGACGAAGAGCCATTAGATGTGACTGGTCTTCGTATAGATGA
This sequence comes from uncultured Saprospiraceae bacterium, assembly GCA_964481325.1. Classification (GTDB taxonomy): domain Bacteria; phylum Bacteroidota; class Bacteroidia; order Chitinophagales; family Saprospiraceae; genus JALZVN01. The sequence continues at coordinate 1,350 of CAYZUW010000188.1, read as the reverse complement.
TGTAGTGGCTAAGATCAGAGGGAAGAAAGGTACTGAAGTAATCCTGACAGTGAAGCGTGTAGATGGCACGGTTAAAGATATCAGCATTATTCGGGACGTGGTGATATTAGACGAAGGATATGCTAAGTCAGTTACCTTGAATTATACCGACGTAGTAGACAATATCGGATATATCAAACTGCCAAGATTTTATGCAGATTTCAATCGTAGAGGCGGTAGAAGCTGTGCAGTAGATGTGGCTAAAGAAATAGAAAAATTAAATGCTAAAAATGTAAACGGAATCATCTTAGATCTAAGAAACAATGGAGGTGGATCTTTGAGAGACGTGGTGACGATGTCAGGATTATTTATAGAAGAAGGACCTATCGTGCAAGTTAAGGCGCGCAACAGGAAGCCAGAGGTGCTTACAGATGATGATCCTAGTGTACAGTATGATGGACCACTTATCGTGATGGTGAATGAGTTCTCTGCATCTGCATCTGAGATTTTAGCAGCAGCATTACAGGATTATGGCCGCGCAGTTATAGTAGGGTCTAATAACACTTTTGGAAAAGGAACCGTTCAGCGTTTCTTCGACTTGGATTCTGCTATTAGAGGCAACGAGGACTTGAAGCCATTAGGCGAAGTGAAGATGACGATTCAGAAATTTTATAGAATCAATGGTGGATCTACTCAGTTAAAAGGAGTGACACCAGATATTGTACTTCCAGACAACTTTACCTACATCCCTACGGGCGAACAGGATAACGAGTACGCTATGAAGTGGACAGAAATTCCTGCCGTAGATTACGAACAAAATGTACGTTCCGTTGACAACCTTTCACAGCTAATCGCTAAGTCTAAAAAGCGTGTTGCGAATAGCGAAGTATTCCAAAAGGTAGACAAAAACGCTAAGCGATTGAAAGAGCAGCGTGATGACACTAACTCTACTTTAGGAATCAAAGAATATATTACGGAGTTGGATATGCTCGAAAAAGAAGCAGAGGTGTATAAAGATATTTTCACCCCTATTGAAGCTTTAACCGTAGAGAATCTTGCCGTTGACTTAGAAGAAATCAACGTGGACGAGTCTAAGAAAGCAAGAAATGAAGATTGGTTGAAGTCCATCAAGAAAGATGCTTACATCCAAGAAGCATTGCACATCATAAAAGATATGCAGTAGAGACGCAGCAAAGACGCAGTAGAGACGCAGTAGAGACGCAGCAAAGACGCAGCAAAGACGCAGCAAAGACGCAGCAAAGACGCAAAATATTGCGTCTATACTTGCGTCTCCACTACTACATACTTTTTATAAGGAACTAAAATAAAAAAACGCGTTTCATCTTCGGATGGAGCGCGTTTTTTTTTGGG
>CAYZUW010000187.1:0-8410 GCA_964481325.1 uncultured Saprospiraceae bacterium | reverse complement strand
CTCTATCGTCTTCTCCTGGTGCCAATTCTATTATTGATGCTAAATCGAAAATCTCAATATCTAATTCTTCACCATCATTATCATCTTCATCACCACCTGTATTATCCACAACATCATCAACGTTTGTATCATTGTCAGGATCATCATCAGGAGTTGAATCGTTATCTGGTGCAGTATTACCATCAGGATCTAAAGCAGATTGAATCTCTGCAATATTGTTTATTGTTCCTGCTGTTGCATCTGCATCGACAGTAAATTCGATCTGAACAATTTCACTAGCACCTGGTGCCAATGGTCCAGCAATCGTAACAGTAGAACTAGCCACTGGTGTCAATCCTGGTGCTCCAAAATCTTCAACTACAATATCAGTAGCAGCAACTGTTCCTTGGTTAAATACTTCTATATTAAAGACAACTGTCTCTCCTGGAAATACTCTTGCATCTCCATCCAAAGACTTGATAAGTGCTAAATCGAATACTTGAATATCAAATTCTTCTAAATCAGCATCATCTTCATCATCTCCTCCGTTATTGATTTCATCGTTAACTTCAGTATCGTTATCAGGATCATTATCAGGCGTGGAATCGATATCAATAGACGTTCCATTTGTTGGATCATCATCATTATCTAAGCTGCTAATTTCCGCTCTATTCGCCTGAATTCCTGTTCCAGCGTTATCCGTATCATTTACTATGAAGCTTATTGATACTACCTCAGATGTCTCTCCTGCAATAGGACCAGGAATAGTTATTGTAGCAGTTGAGCCATTATCCGACCAATTTGGATCATTCAATGTCAAACCAGCAGGTACGTAATCAGTGATTTCTACACTAAATGCATTAACTGGACTTTGATTGAAGATTTCAATATCAAAAGTGATTGTTTCACCAGGATATACAGTAGCATTTTGACCTTCAGCAAGTGTTTTTCTCAATGCAAGATCCAATTTCTGAACTTCAAATTCTTCAATATCTGAATCATCTTCGTCTCCACCTCCATTATCGATTTCATCATCAACAACAGTATCATTATTCGGATCAGCATCTCCATCAGAATCTATATCATCTGGAGCATCTCCGTTGTCATCCTCTGCGCTTTGAATCTCTGCACTATTGGTATTAATGCCATCAACAGCCTCATTAGTTACTTCAAGTGTAATTGAAACTACTTCACTTGAATTAGCAGCAATGCTTGCTATTGTAGTTGTAGCTTCGTTACCGCTTACAGTCCAATTTGGATCTTGAAGTATCAATCCTACAGGAAGAATATCGAGTACAAGAATATTAACTGCCTCAACACTACCTTGATTAAATACTTCTATATCAAATGTTATAGTCTGTCCTGGGAAGAAAGGTCCTTCCTCTCCAGCTGCTAATGATTTTCTCAATGCTAAATCAAAGATTTCTACAAATACATTCTCTGGATCGTTATCATCTTCATCACCATTCTCATTTAATATTGTATCATCTGTATCAGAATCAACAATACCTCCAGCGTCATTCGTAAAGTCATCATCTGGAGTAGAATCGATATCCTCAGGACTATTTCCTTGATCATCCATTGCAGATGAAATCTCAGACTTGATTACTAACTCGCCTGCTTCTGTAATATCATCTCCTACTACAAATTCTAATATTTGCATTGACATGTCACCTGGTGCTATTGGTCCATCTAATGTAATAGTACCCATATTTGCTATACCATCTACTGATGTTAATCCATCAGGTATCATCAATGTTACATCAATGTTTTCAGCTGCTACAGTTCCTTGGTTGAATACAACAACTTTAAATGCTACCGTTTCTCCTGGGAATACTCTATCGTCTTCTCCTGGTGCCAATTCTATTATTGATGCTAAATCGAAAATCTCTACTTCTACTGGTTCGATATCTGCATCATCTTCATCGCCACCCTCTCCATCTATGGCATCATCAGTCGTAGGATCATTGTCTGGATTATCATCATTTACAGAGTCTATATCCTCTGGAGTTTCTCCATTATCATCTTCTGCACTTTGAATCTCTGCTCCATTCTCTATTGTTCCTGCTTCTGTAGCTGAAACGTCAAATGAAATATCTACAGATTCACTTGCTCCTGGTGCAATTGGACCAGCTATAGTTAAGCTAGTTGGACCCGTTGCTGTTAATCCTGCTGGCACGTAGTCTTCAATTACTATGTTCATAGCTGGTACTGATCCCTGATTCGTAACTTCAATTGTGAAGGTTACTGTTTCACCAGGATATACTCTTACATCTTGTCCATCTGCTAACATTTTTGTTAACGCAAGGTCAAAGATTTCTACAAATACATTCTCTGGATCATTATCATCTTCATCGCCGTTTTCGTTGTCTATTGTATCATCTGTATCTGTATCAACTATACCACCAGCGTCATTCGTAAAGTCATCATCTGGTGTAGAATCAATATCCGATGGGTTATTTCCTTGATCATCTTCTGCTGAAGAAATTTCTTCCTTGATGATTAACTCGCCTGCTTCCGTAATATCATCTCCTACTACAAATTCTAATATCTGCATTGACATGTCACCAGGAGCAATTGGTCCATCAAAGGTAATTGTACCCATATTCGCTATTCCATCTACTGAAGTCAATCCAGCTGGTATCATCAACGTTACATCAATGTTTTGTGCTGTAACTGTCCCTTGATTGAATACAGTAACTTTGAATGCTACTGTTTCTCCTGGGAATACTCTATCGTCCTCTCCTGGTGCTAATTCTATTATAGAAGCCAAATCAAAAATCTCAACTTCAACTGTTTCCAAATCATTATCATCTTCATCATTTGTTCCATCATCATTAATCTCGTCATTTTCTGTAGGATCATTATTTGGATCATTATCTCCATCAGAATCTATATCATCTGGTGTTTCTCCATTATCATCCTCAGCACTTTGAATCTCAGCAATGTTGTCTAATGAACCTGCTGAATTAGCAGTAACAGTAAATGTAATATCCATTGATTCTTCAGCACCTGGTGCAATTGGTCCTGCTATTGTTAAGGTAGTTCCACCAATCGGAGTTAAACCGTCAGGAGCGAAGTCTTCAACTATAACATTCATCGCCGGAACAGTACCTTGGTTAAATACTGTAATGGTAAATGTAATTTCATCTCCTGGATATACACGTGTATCTTCACCTTCAGCAAGCGTTTTTCTCAACGCTAAATCGAAAATCTCTACATTTATATCCTCAGGATCTGAATCATCTTCATCATCTATTCCATTTCCATCAATATTATCATCTTCATTTGGATCATTAGGTGTTCCACCTGCATCATTACCTTCTATTGTATCAGGAGTTGAATCCAAATCTGGAACATTGTTTCCTTGTTCATCTTCTGCTGCACTTATTTCAGCAATATTAACAAGGTTACCCGCAGATGCATCATCCGCTACTGTAAATGTAATGTCAATACTTGCACTCGCACCTGGAGCAATTGTTCCTGGTAAAGTAGTACTTACCACTACAGCATTTCCAGACCATGCTGGATCATTCAAGATAAGTCCTGTAGGTATAAAATCACTAATTTCAACATTTTGAGCAGGAACAGAACCTTGATTAAATACCTGAATAGTAAATGTTATGTCTTCACCAACAAATACTCTATCGTCTTCTCCAGCAGCTAAAGTTTTAATTAATGCTAAATCAAATACTTGAATTTCAAAATCTTCTGGATCACTATCATCTTCGTCTCCTCCCCCATTGTCAATTTCATCATCCACTGTAGTATCGTTATCAGGATCACTATCTGGTGTACTATCATTGTCAACTGGAGTCTCTCCATTCTCATCTTCTGCAGATTGAATCTCTGCGTTATTACTTGTAGCTCCTGGTGTTGCATCTGCATCTACTGTAAATGCAATTGACACAACTGTTGAAGCTCCTGGAGCTATTGGACCAGCAACTATCATTGAAGCAATTCCTCCATTTTCAGACCAATTTGCATCGTTTAATGATAAGCCTGCAGGAATAAAGTCTCCTACTTCAATATTTGATGCAGCAACAGTTCCTTGGTTGAATATTTCAATTTCAAATACTATATCCTGACCTGGGAAAACTCTCTCTGCTTGTCCAGCAGCTAGTGACTTTCTTAAAGCAAGATCAAAGATTTCAACATTAATATCTTCTGGATCTTCATCATCTTCATCAATAGTACCATCATCATCAACATTATCATCTTCATTAGCGTCATTTGGAGTACCACCATTATCATTACCTAGCGTATCATCAGGAGTAGAATCACTATCTACAACATCATCATTACCTAAGTCGTCAGCGGCATCAGAAATTTCAGCTCTGTTTACAAGATTTGCAGCTGAATCCGTAGCGTCAACAACAAAAGTTATATCTACACTTGTGTCTGCACCTGCAGCTAAAGTACCAGGCAAAGTAATTGAAGCTGTTGCTCCATTATCTGTCCAAGCCGGATCCGTCAAGGTAAGTCCTGAAGGAATATAATCTGTAATAACTATTGATTGAGCATCTACAGTTCCTTGATTGAACACTTCAATTGTAAAAGTTATTGATTCTCCTGGGAACACTGTATCATCTTCGCCATCTGCCAATACTTTTCTTAATGCTAAATCAAATACTTGTATATCTACATCTTCTACATCATTATCATCTTCATCTCCATTTTCGTTATTAATAGCATCGTCTTCAGTAGGATCGTTATTTGGATCGTTATCTGGCGTACTATCATTATCCGTAGGGTTATTACCTTCATCATCTTCAGCTGATTGAATTTCAACAATATTTGTTGAAGTTCCTGTTGGAGCATCAGCATCTACAGTAAATTCAATTTGAACTATTTCTGTAGTACCTGGCGCAATAGGACCAGCAATTGTCAATGTTGTTGAACCAACAGCTGTTAAACCATCTGGTGCAAAATCTTCAATTACTACATTGTTCGCGTCTACAGTTCCTTGATTAAATACTGTAACATCGAAAACCACAGTTTGGCCAGGATATACTCTTTCACTTTGACCGTCAGCCAATGTTTTTGTAATAGCTAAATCAAATAACTGCGGATCCAATGGTTCTTCATCTGAATCATCTTCATCTGCAGGATCGTTATTTGGGTCAGTATCAGGTGTACTATCGTTATCATCTGGGCTATTACCTTCATCATCCATTGCTTCACTTATTTCAGCAATATTAACTACATCTTGTCCAACACATGCCTCAGTAACAGTAACCGTTAAGTTCACAGTTGTACTAGCTCCTTCCGCTAAAGCTGCAATTGTAGTTTCTACATTGCCACCATTAGCTACCCAATTAGGGTCATTTAATACTAAGCAAGCAGGTAAGAAATCTGTAACTACAATATTTTCAGCATCTACAGTACCTTCATTAGTAACTGTAATTGCAAAAGTTACATCTTCTCCTGGATATACTCTATCATCCTCTCCTTCTGCTAATTCTTTCGTAAGCGCTAGATCAAATATTTCTAAATCTACTTCCTCTAAATCAGCATCATCTTCATCTCCACCGCCGTTATCTATTTCATCATTTACTTCTGTATCATTTGAATCATCTGTATCTGGTGTACTATCAATATCGTTCGGCATATTGCCTTGATCATCTACAAAGTCACTAATCTCAGCACGGTTCACTAATGTTGCTGCAGCATCAGCCGCGTCAACAGTAAATGTTACTGTTAATACTTCTGAAGCACCAGGAGCTAAAGGTCCTGCAATAGTTAAAGTAGATGGTCCATCGATAGATAAACCAGCTGGTACATAATCAGTAACTTCTATATCAGAAGCTGAAACTGTACCTTGATTAATCACAGTAATATCAAAACTTACTGTTTCACCTGGGAATACTCTAGTACTCTGTCCATCAGATAAAGTCTTCATTAAAGCTAAATCAAATAATTGTGGATCTAATGGCTCATCATCTGAGTCATCTTCATCATCTGGATCATTATTCGGATCAGTATCTGGTGTACTGTCTATATCTTCAGGAGAATCACCATTTTCATCTTCAGCTCCACTTATTTCAGCGATATTCAAGACATCTTCGCCTACACAAGATTCTTCTACCGTAACTGTTAAATCAACTGATGTACTCTCACCTACTGGTAATGAAGCGATTGTCGTAACTACATTACCACCACTTACTGTCCAATTAGGATCATTTAAAGTCAAACATACAGGTAGGAAATCTGTAACTTCTATGTTGAAGGCATCTGCCGTTCCTTCGTTACTCACTGTGATGGTGAATGTAACATCTTCGCCAGGATATACTCTAGCGTCTTCTCCATCAGCCAATTCTTTAGTTAAAGCTAAATCAAAGATTTCAACGTTAATTGGTTCGATGTCATCATCATCTTCATCTCCACCAGCATTGTCCATTTCGTTATCAACAGTAGTATCGTTGTCTGGATCTGTATCTGGTGTAGAATCAACATCTTCAGGGTTCTCCCCTAAATCATCTTCAGCACTTGCTATCTCTGCTCCATTCTCTAATGTACCAGCAGTAGTTGCACTAACTGTAAACGAAATATCAATTGACTCACTTCCTCCCGGAGCAATTGGTCCAGCTATATTTAATGAAGTAGGTCCGACTGGATCCAATCCAACAGGAACATAATCTGTAATTACAATATCGCTAGCAGCAACGGTTCCTTGATTAAATACTTCTATAGTAAATGTTATTGTCTCTCCTGGATAAACTGTTGCATCTTCTCCAGCAGCTAAAGTTTTGATAAGAGCTAAATCAAAGATTTCCAAGAATACATTTTCTGGATCATTATCATCTTCATCAAAAGGAGGTGTTTCTCCAACTTCATCATCCGTAGGAGTATCTACAATACCTCCAGCGTCATTCGTAAAGTCATCATCTGGTGTAGAATCAATATCCGTAGGCATTCCTCCTAGGTCGTCTACAAAATCAGATATTTCTTCTTTGATAATTAATTCTGAAGCTGCAGTAGCATTTGCATCTACCACAAATTCTAAAATCTGCATTTCCATTGCTCCAGGAGCAATAGGTCCTGCAAATGAAATCGTACCCATATTTGGTATACCATCAACTGAGGTTAAACCTGCAGGAATCATTAAGGTTACTTCTACATCTTCTGCAGTAACCGTTCCTTGGTTAAATACAGTAACTTTAAATCCTACTGTTTCACCTGGGTAAACTCTATCGTCTTCACCTGGAGCTAATGTAATATTAGAAGCAAGATCAAAGATTTCTACTTCAATAGGTTCAATATCATCATCATCTTCATCACCATTCTCATTATCGATAGCGTTATCTTCAGTAGAATCATTTCCAGGATCTTCATCTGAAGTAGAATCGATATCTTCTGGTGATTCATTTAAATCATCTAGCGCACCTGTAATCTCAGCACCATTTTCTAGGGTACCTTGAGAATCTGCAGTTACCGTGAATGAAATATCTACGGCTTCACTACCACCTGGTGCTATAGGACCTGCGATAGTCAATTCAGTAGGACCATTTGCTGTCAATCCAGCAGGCACGTAATCAATAATAGTAATGTTATTAGCTGGTACACTTCCTTGGTTGAATACCTCAATCGTAAATGTCACCGTTTCACCAGGATAAACTCTTGTATCTTCACCTTCAGCCAAAGTTTTTCTTAATGCTAAATCAAAGATTTCTAAGAATACATTTTCTGGATCGGCGTCATCTTCATCTCCTTGCTCATTATCAACTGTGTCATCAGTAGCGCCATCAACTTCTCCACCTGCATCATTCGTAAAGTCATCATCTGGAGTAGAATCAATATCCGTTGGTCTATCACCAAACTCATCAGTAGCATCACTAATCTCTTCTTTGATGATTAGCTCTTGTGCAGATGTAACATCAGTGTCTACAGTAAATTCAATGATTTGCATAACCATGTCTCCTGGAGCCAATGGTCCAGCGAAGCTTATAGTACCCATGTTGGCAATACCAGCAGTAGATGTTAAGCCATCTGGTATCATTAATGTAACTTCGATATCTTCTGCTGTCACTGTTCCTTGATTGAACACAGTAACTTTGAACTCTACTGTTTCACCTGGGTATACTCTATCATCTTCACCTGGAGCTAATGTAATATTAGAAGCAAGGTCAAAGATTTCAACATCTAGAGGCTCAATATCCGCATCATCTTCGTCTCCACCTGCATTGTTAATTTCGTTATCCTCAGTTGTATCATTCCCTTGAGTTCCATCTGGTGTAGAATCAATATCAGTTGGGTTTTCACCGTTATCATCTTCAGCACTTGTTATTTCAGCTTCATTTTCTAAGCTTCCTGCTATTTCCGTTGTAACTGTAAATGTGATATCAACTGAAGTTTCTTCTCCCGGAGCAAGTGGACCAGCAATAGTCAAATCAGAAGAACCATTTGCTGTCAAACCGGCAGGTACATAATC
>CAYZUW010000186.1:0-8445 GCA_964481325.1 uncultured Saprospiraceae bacterium | reverse complement strand
CTCATATATTTAGTAGTTTGATAGTGATGTTTTCTGGTGCCTTTCTTTTCTCGAAATACATTCTTCAAAATTACGCAAGTATTCACCGTTTCATTGGTAAGATGTATGTGGGGCTAGTATTATTGATTAGTGCGCCGACTGGAATGATAATGGCTTTTCATGCTAACGGCGGCTGGCCAGCTAAAATTAGTTTTTTAATTTTGACACCGCTGTGGTGGTGGTTTACTTATAAAGGATATCAAACTGCACGCAGTAAAAACTTTACTGCTCACAAAAAATGGATGATGCGCTCTTATGCATTGACGCTTTCCGCTATTACCTTACGATTATGTCAATTGTTTATTCATCAAATTATCTCTCTTGATCCGACTACCCAATACATTTTAGTGTCTTGGGGAAGCTGGATGTTTAACTTGGGTGTGGTGGAGATGTATTGGGGGTTTAAGACATCTGTCTCTAAAATGAAAATTAGGAAAAATCCAGGCGAGGCATCTCAGCCGGAAGCCCTACAAGGACTAGAAGTGGAAGTGGTATCGACCTTTTTCGGTCGGTAGAAACGGACGACGCGACCCAAGGCCAAGAGCGCAGATAGGCGGGAAGCTGGCCGCTGGGTAGGCCCCACATTATTAAGATATCCATCTAGAAAAAACTATACTTTAGTACAGGAAAAGAAGGTGTTTATATTTGGACCTTTGGATTGGTAGAATTATTTCTATTAATAAGTAACCAAATTTAAACTAAAATGAGACAATTATTTAATTCCATTTTTATCGTAGTATTATTATTTACTCAATCAGAAATCTTAGCTCAGCAAACGGAAATAGAGTTTGATTCTGATACAGTTGAACCTCATTTATTACTAACGGAAACTGGGGCAGGATCTTCTTTTTCCAGAATTAGGATGGAGAATCAACTAGCAGGGTGGTGGACATTAGCTGCTAGGAATGGCACTTCTTCTGACTTCAACATATTCTATAATGATGGGACTTCTGGCCTTAATTATCTAAATATTGACCCCAATAATGACCTTACTACCATCATCACTGATTTAGAGATAGATAATAAAGACATAATAATTAGCGGTACAGATCCAGATATATTTTTAAGAAGTGATGGTACTACAGATCCTGGAATATCTTTTGGAGACAATGGCTTTTCAAATGATGGTCGAATATGGTATGATTCAGATATAGATGTAATGAAATTTGGAACGACGACAAGTTTTGTTGGGGATATCAATGTAAATGCCTTTGGAAAAGTTGGTATCGATATTGATAGATTTTCTTCTACTGAAGCACTAAATGCACAGATGACAATCAGAGCCAATGCTGGAAACACTGTAACTCCAGCACATTTAGAACTTTACGAAAATAATAATAGTGGTTTTCCAAATATCTACTTTACTAATTTTGGATTAAGTGGATTTTGGGAAGTGCAAGCTCGTTCTGAAGGATCTGCAACGAGTGATGGATTTTTTCATTTTATTCATAGTAACAATGGCACTACTACAGATGAAATTATGACATTAAATGGGTCAGAAGGTTTTGTTGGGATTAATGATGCGACGCCAGAATATACAATGAGTATAGATCATGGTGCAGGTAGTCCATCTACTGGGTCTGACCATGGATTGAATATAGAACAAACTTCTACAAATACTGCTTGGACACTGTATACAAGAACGTCTAATGGAGGCGACTTGCAATTTTTCCATGAAGCGAATACTAGTAATGCCACTACCCCAATCTTACGTGCTACTATAGATTCTTCTAATGGAGCATATACCAGCTCCTCTGATCGTAGACTTAAGAAAAACATATCATCTCTTGAGAACCAACTAGAAAAGGTAATGCAGTTGCATCCTACAAGATATCAATTTAAAACTCAGGACGATGATAGTTACAGTCTTGGATTAATAGCGCAAGAAGTACAGAATGTAATTCCTGAAATTGTAACTCAACTTGCAAGTGAAGAAGAAGATGAAGTGAGTTTTCTTGGTGTTTCTTATACCGAGTTGATTCCGGTACTTATTGGGGCTATCCAAGAACAACAAGAAATAATTGATTTGCAGAAAAAGCAAATTGCCCAAAACAGTTATGAAATGGAAGCTTTTAAAGCTTCCATTGAAAGTAAGTTAAACAAGCTCGTAAATTCTGCTATTAAAGCTAGTCTAGATGAAGAATCAAAAGTTTCAGCTATAAAAACTGGTAAATAAGGTATTAAAATTAATACTGAAATACCAATTCCTAAAATGGCTTCATTAATTTTTAATGAGGCCATTTTGTTATTGTCTCCTATGGTATGTTAAACATCGAGCTGAGTAGCTAATCATTGGGTGTTTTTCCTCAAAACACAATCCAGACACAATCCAGACACAATCCAGACACAATTTTTGCAAATTTCCTCATCTAGTGCAAAGTCAAGTAGCTAGTGTTTTTCACCTTAAAGCGTTAACAGTTAGTGCCTTACAAATATTAGTTATATACCGCCTTGAAAAACAAGAATTAAAGTTGAACTTTTTTATTAAGTTTATGTATAACAAACAACTGAAATGAAGTAGAAAAAAAGGCCTTATTAAACCATTCCACCCAATATAATAACACAGCTACTAAAATATAAGTCGAATCATATTGTATGATTTGGCCTTGGTTAATTTTAATGATTGCTGATGCAACATAAGTTAAGTGTATTAATAGTAGAGGACGAGGTTCTAATTGCTAAGGACATTGAAGATACCTTACGAGATGAAAATTACGCTGTCATTGGTATTGCACATGATAGTGAAACCGCTTTGGATTATATTAGTAATAGAAATCCAGAGTTCATAATCTTGGATATTAGTATAGATGGGCAAAGAGACGGAATCGAGATTGCTCAAATCATAAAAGAGGATCACGACATTCCATTTGTTTTTCTCACAGCATTTTCAGATACCAAAACCCTTGATCGGGCCAAAAAAGTTAACCCTTGTGGCTATATCGTAAAACCCTTTAAGTCAGTGGATTTGATAAGTAGTATCACTATTGGTCTTTATAACTACGAATTTAAACAATCGAAAACACCTCTTACTTTTGAACAGGTTAATAAAGATGTCGCGAAAAATTTAAGCAAAAAAGAGTTTGAAGTTTTACTGGACATAATTGACGGTTATTCTAATGCGCAGATTGCGAAAAAGCAATTTGTATCTATAAGTACGATAAAGTTTCACGTTCAAAATATTTATTCGAAACTGGATGTTAGGAATAGGACATCTGCAATAAAAAAAGTCCTCGGGTTTTAAAATGCAATTTAATTCAGTTTCAATTTTTTAGTTTAACTTTCGAGCTGACTTTATTTATAGAGATTAGCCAAATCTAAAAAAAATCAAATCTCCAAAGAATCATGAATGTCTGTCGCTTAAATATTTCGTTTTTGATATTTGTACTTTTCATAGTCTTTTTTAGTGCTCCTATGTATTTGCTATCTCAAAATAAGTCTAAGAATTTGATTGCGGAAGAAGCGTATTTAAAAGGAGATTTTTTAAAATCGCAATCTTTATGGGAAGAAATCCTAGAACATAGTCGGCAAGAAGAAAACATAAAACTAGAACTTACTGCATTGAATTTTTTGGTCAAGAATGGAATGCATCTTTCAGAAAATGAAACAGCACTTTACTATGCAAAACAAGCTGAAAAAATAGCTAAGACGAACAATCTGCTGCCTGAATATGGCACGGCTATGAATATACTAGGAACAGTATATGAATTTTTGGATCTGAAAGATAGCGTAATATATGCTGGCCAAGAGGTAGTAAATACTCCAGGATTACAACATAGCTATTACTCGGATGCGTATAGCTCGATGGCTACTGTATTTTTAGATAAAGGAGATTATGAAAAAGAAAACATTTATTTAAATAAAGCAATTGAAATTGATAGAATACATAATGATTCTTCAAGCTTACCTTTTAACTTATTGTGCCTAGGTAAAAACAAGTTAACATCTAATTCATATAACGATGCCTTAAAATTATACTTTGAAGCCTTGAGTTTTCTAAGAGTAGGAAAAGATGAGTTTAAATTTCCAGTAATTTACGTTTCTATTTCTAGTTTATTTCGAACTTTACAGAATTTTGAAAAATCGGAAGAATATGGGCTGAAAGCTAAAACGCTATGTGAAGAACACAATTTGCCTTTAACAAAAACAAGGGCCTTGTTTCAACTAGGGGCTACTGCACAAAAGCAAGGTGATTTTCAAAAGGCTTTAGATTATTATCTTCAAATTAATAACATATATTCCGCAAAATGGAGCCAAGTATCAGACCAATTAATTTTTAAAATTGCCATTGCTGAATGCTATTTGGGACTTGAAGAATATGAGGAGGCTGGAATGATAATAAATGAAAATCGCCCAATACTTGCAGCTCTTGATGATAATTCAGTGCGATTAGATTTCGCAATATTAGATGCTAGATATGCTTTGGATTTAAAACATGTAGATGTCTTAGCAAAAATAAAAAAAGCAGAGAAGCTTAATATTGAACAAAAAAATAAACACGTAGAAAATAAAGTAAATCAGTTGTTTTCCCAATACTATTTTAATTTAAACGACTTTAAAACTGCCATGCTTTATGAAAAAAAAGCCGACATATTGAAAGATTCTATTTACAGGAGCGAACAGGCTTTTGTTGTACATAACCTAGAAGCATTGCACCAGACTAAAGAACAAAAAGTAGAAATAGAATTACTTGCCACTAAAAATAAGCTTCAAAATTCTCAACTAAAGCAACAAAAAATAATCATAATAGGCACTGTAATTTGTTTAGTGTTATTTGGAGTTTTACTCAGCTTTATAGCCTTTCTATATCGAAAAGTAAATATTCAAAAATCTATCGTTGAAAATTCATTAGAAGAAAAAAACGTACTTCTTAAAGAAATCCACCATCGGGTGAAAAACAATTTACAAGTCATATCTTCCTTGCTTTCCCTACAAGCCAAAAGTATAGATGACGACAGTGCGTTGGAGGCTTTAAAGCAAGGACAAGATAGGGTATACTCTATGGCTTTGATTCATGAATTTTTGTATGAGGGAGAAAATTTAGTTGGTGTAGAAACTACCAATTATTTTGAAAGACTTCTTGACAATTTAATGTACTCCTACAGTATAGAGGAAGAAGTTTCGTTGAATTTGCAAATAGAGCAAATGAAACTTGATGTCGATACGATGATACCAGTTGCCCTTATTGTTAATGAATTGGTAAGCAATGCTTTCAAGCATGCTTTTAAAGAGAATGAAATTCCTGCTGCCCTTAACATTAGCTTATCTGAAGTAGACAGGTATTTAGTGCTTGAAGTAAAGGATAATGGAGAGGCTATAAAAAACACTAAAGAAATACAAGGCAAGTCTTTTGGATTTGACTTAATTAATTCTTTTTCTAGAAAACTACAAGCCATAGTTGAACTAGAGGTAAATAACGGACTCTCTGTAAAGCTTTTAATAGGAAAATATAATAGGGCTGCTTAGCCTAAACATTCTGTGCTGTAGTTTTGGTCTGCAGCTCATATACTATACTAAAGTATAGGTACATAGAATTCTTTTCTTGACATATTTGTATAAGTTGGATTTTAGATAAAAAGTTATCTATCCGCCCTTTGCAAACCTCCTATGAATATTAAAGAAAAAAATATGGAAACAATGAGAATATCTAATAGAGAAAATGAAGTTTTAGAATTGGTGAGTAGAGCTTTTTCTACTTCTGAAATCGCTCAAAAATTATATATCAGTGATGAAACTGTAAAGTCCCATCGTAAGAGTTTATTGACTAAACTAGAAGCGAAAAACTCTGCGGGTATTGTCCGTCGTGGATTTGAATTGGGTTTGTTGACTGTTAATACCATTTGATTTTACACTAAAAATGAAGGTAATTTGATTCTCAACTTTACTTTTTATTTGCACCGGGCGAGGCGAATAGCCGGAAGCCCTACAAGGACTAGCGGTGGAAGTGGTATCGACCTTTTTCGGTCGGTAGGAACGGACGACGCGACCCTAGGCCAAACGGGAAGATAGGCGGGAAGCTGGCCGCTGGGTAGGCCCCCAAAAAATACATACATACCTCCCCCCGAGCTCACGTGAGATGGATTGCCATCCGTCTCCCGCGCGCGAGAAGCCATCCGTCTCCCCCGTGAGAGCATCCCCAAGTCCACATCCCCAACACCAGCATGGATAATCCCCACATAGGCCCCCTAAAACTAAATCCACCAACTTTCGTAATAAAAGTGTATATTTGCAATATCTTCTTAGGGAGGGAACTCAAAAAGTTCCCTCTTTTTGTTTTACGAATGTGAATAAGCAGGTAGATGATAGATAAGATTGAAGCCCATTTGCTCAAACTCTTTGAAGAAGAGGAGTTTCAGGATTGCTTTTTAGTTGAGATTAATGCCAGTGGCTTGAGCCGTGTAGAGATATATGTAGACGCGGATACGGGCATTGATTTTACGCGTTGCAGGAAGATTAGTAGGTATCTGGAGGCAGAAATCGAGGAGCAGGGCTGGATGAATGAACAGTATACCATAGAGGTCTCGTCCCCTGGTGTAGATCGTCCGCTGAAGTTTAAACGACAGTATACCAAGAACATCGGGCGTAAATTAGCCGTAATAGATGATGAGCGGCACAAGACAGAGGGCTTGCTGATAGCGGTAGACGAAGAGCAGATTACGCTGGAGTATAAGGATCGGATCAAAGAGGGAAAGCGAAAGAAAACAGTGGTACTGCAAAAGGAGATAAAATTTGAAAACATTGAAAAGGCATTTGTTAAAATAAGTTTCTAATTATGAGTTTGAATTTAGTTGATACTTTTTCGGAATTTAAAAGCATGAAGAACATTGATCGTCCTACGATGGTCCGTGTATTAGAGGATGTATTCCGAACTTTGATAAAGAAAAAATTTGGGTCTGATGATAACTTTGACGTTATCGTAAATACCAATGGAGATATAGAATTGTGGCGTGTGCGTGAGATTGTGGCAGATGGTGAGGTGACAGATGAGATGGCTATGGTGTCTATCTCTGAAGCCTACGCTATAGACGAGGACTATGAAATAGGAGAAGAATGTTACGAGCAATTGTTTTTGCAGGATTTCGGAAGAAGATCTGTGATGGCGGCTCGTCAGACTTTGATTTCTAGAATCATGGAGCTCGAGAAAGATGAAATCCACAAGCGTTACTCTGAGCGTGTAGGGGATATCGTAATCGGTGAAGTACACCAAATCCTGAAGAGAGAAATCTTGATTATGGATGATGCTACGGGCAATGAATTAGTACTCCCGCGTAATGAGATGATTAGAGCAGATTTTCTTAGAAAAGGAGATATGATCAAAGGGGTAATCAAGGAGGTGGAAATGAGAAACAACAACCCAGTGGTTGTGGTATCTCGTACGCATCCAAATTTCTTGGCAAAGCTAATGGAACAAGAAGTACCAGAGATAGAAGATGGTTTGATTACTATCAAGAAGATCGTTCGTATCCCTGGTGAAAGAGCTAAGGTAGCGGTAGAATCTTATGATGATCGTATAGATCCAGTAGGGGCATGTGTCGGTATGAAGGGGTCTCGTATCCACGGTATAGTAAGAGAGTTGAAGAATGAAAATATTGATATCGTAAACTATACGAACAATAATATATTATTTATCCAACGTGCTTTGACGCCTGCAAAGGTGACGAGTATTGACCTAGATGATGATACGATGAGAGCGGCGGTGTCCTTGGATTCTGATCAGGTGTCTCTGGCGATTGGTAAAGGAGGGTCAAATATCAAGTTGGCGAGCAAGTTGACGGGCTATGAGATCGACGTGTTCCGTAACCAAGATGGTCAAGAGATTGACGATGTAGATTTAGATGAATTTATCGATGAGATAGATACTTGGATTATCGATGCACTGAAGGAGATAGGATGTGATAGTGCCAAGAGTGTATTGGAGTTGAGTAAGGGTGAATTGATCCGTAGAACGGATCTAGAGGAGGAGACGATTGATGAGGTAAGGAGAATATTAGCGTCAGAATTTGACGAAGACAAGTAAGCGAATTGCCTTAGATATCCGTTTCTGTTATGTACAAACTCCAGAAACGGATATTCTTAAGGTCAAGATATATTTCCCATAAACACTTAAAAATTAACGTAATATCGTATTTTAGCTAAGATAGCGCTAAAATAGCCCTATAATCGGTGATTTAGTTGGGCTTTTTGTTGCGATTAGTCAGCAATACAGTATAATTGCGTTACCTTTGTGCAAATTTTGGCAAGGATTTTTTTTATTTCATATCATACAAAATGTAGATACAATATGTAACTCTAGTAACGATTTATTTAAAAAATGTCTTTGCTTATTGATAGCCTCGGCTTTAAACAATAATATTTATTTTGAAGAGATTAGTCAAAGTAGCAAAAGAATTTAATGTAGGTATCGGTACC
>CAYZUW010000185.1:0-8448 GCA_964481325.1 uncultured Saprospiraceae bacterium | reverse complement strand
GTCGCATGTACTTGGATGATAAAAATTGTCAAAAATTCTCAGCTCAAATATTTTGCTTATTATTGTTTTGCAATGGGTATCTTCGCCATTGTATATAAGACTTTCATCCACTAAGATCATTTGAGCGATTTACTTCATTCTACTTTTCCTACGCAACCAGAAGACTTTGTCAGTGGCGCCTTGCTACTCATTGACAAGCCCCTTAATTGGACTTCCTTTGACGTAGTTAACAAAATACGGGGTACGCTCAAAGCGAAACTCAAATTGAAAAAATTCAAGGTTGGTCATGCAGGTACTCTCGACCCATTAGCATCGGGTTTGCTACTCATCTGTACAGGTAAATGGACAAAGAAAATTGATGCGCTGCAAGGGATGCCTAAGCAATATACAGGCAGCCTTAAATTAGGGGCTACTACCCCATCCTATGATTCGGAGACGGAAGAGGATAATCAATTCTCCATCGAGGGTATTACAAATGACATGCTTCATAGTGCAACCCATGCTTTTATAGGCCAGATAGAACAGGTACCTCCTATGTATTCTGCTTTGAAAAAGGATGGTATAGCCTTGTACAAAATGGCTAGAGAAGGTAAGACCATAGAGCGAAAAGCTCGAACTGTTACTATTGATACTTTTAATCTTACTTCCATCGATCTACCGCAAGTTCACTTTTTGGTAGATTGCACCAAGGGAACCTATATTCGTTCACTTGCACATGATTTTGGACAATCCTTAAGCAATGGAGCTTATTTATCTTCCTTGATTAGAACAAAGATTGGAGAGTTCTCCCTAGAAGACGCCAATACAATGGATACTGCTCTAAAGAAGATTTCTGATGTGTTTGATTCTTAAATAATTGTTAAGCTTACCTTTTTTCGACCATTTTCTGCTCTATTATAACTGATTCAATACGCTGGTAAAAACCTTGAACCTGTAAAAAATGTTATTGCATAGATTCCTAATCGCAAAATCTAATGTATATGCAATTATCAATTTCAAAGAATTTATTTAAAATCTCTCTCAGTACTCTGGCTACCTGCCTGTTATTATTTGGGAGTATCTCAATGAACGCTCAAGATTTTGCTTACAGCAAAAAAAGAAAAATGGAAAGACAAAAAACGCGTTACGGTATTGAAGGACAGCAAGCTCCACAATTATCAGAGACTATCGAATGGATAGATCAAAATGGAAAAGAAACAAGTGCTCAGAAAATAACAGAAGGTAAATTTACTGTCATTTATGGTTTCCAATCTTGGTGCCCAGGATGCCACAGCAGAGGTCTCCCTGCATTGAAGAAAATGTCTGAAGCACTAAAGGATAGTGACAAGGTAGACTTCATGGCCATACAAACGGTCTTTGAAGGCTCACATACCAATACCAAAGATAAACTTTTGGTAACGCAAGAGAAATACGACTTAAACATCCCTTTTGGTCATGACGCTGGCAACAACGCTTCCGGCAATCGTTCCATAACCATGAATGCATATCGAACAGGTGGAACCCCCTGGTTTATTTTTATTGATGCATCTGGCAAGGTTGTTTTCAATGATTATCATATCAATGTAGATGCAGCCATTGAGTATTTAGAGAAATTATAATTAGCAATTAACACATAAAAAGGGAGGACGGCTTGCCGTATTCCCTTTTTTATTTCTGCCTATAAACTTATTAAGTCGAGCAAAACAATTTAAGATTTACTTTCCAAATTGACTAACTCTCTTTTTAATTTATAGAAACCATTCCAACTACAACTGGCATCTTTTGCCTTTAACATCTCTTCTCCATTCAGTGTGAACATATAATCATCCACAGTGCTGCAGAATACAGTTGAATTTTCAATTTCTCGTAGTTGTTTCTCAAAATCAACAAGTTTTTGAAAATCATCTGTCGATAAATTTGAAGAATATTTTTTTACTTGATTTACAGTATAATCAAGATTCCAAGCATCATTTTCAAAATAAACTTTAAGTTGTTCATTATTTGAATGAAAGCAGCCTCTTGATGAAAAATCAATAGTTAAGGCATCTCCTTCTTTTAACTCTTCCAGTAGGTTGGTTTCATTAGTTTCAACATCATTGTTGACAATTTCTATATTATCTTGTCCTTTTAAAACAAGGGAAAAAGCAATACACATTGCTAGAATAAATGGCTTCATATTTTATTTATTTTAATTAATTAATATTCTATTTTTTTACTCTCCCACACGCACTCTCACACCTTCTGAATGACTCGTAAACTCCGGAGCATACATACTCTGAATGGTCGTCACCCCATTACTAAAATCTCCTTCATGTACTACGCGTAATGGATATTCAAACACATAGGTTCCTTTTGGTAAACTGTCAAAAAAGAAATTGGTGCTAGCGTCCTTAGTAGATTCAAAGTATCCCAATCCTCCTTGCCATTTGTATTGGCTGAATACGTTGATGGGTTCAAATCCAGAGGCACGCATATCCTTCATGTGGATGAATTCCATATCTCTATCTACTCTAAGTTCGATTCTTACAGTAAGCTTGTCTCCCATTTTTAAAGAGGTAGATTCTTTTACTTCATCCATGGTAGCGCCTCTGTCTCCTTGCTTTTCCAGGAATACCTTTTTGTTCAATTTCAAAGGGGTGTCTTCGAAAGTGGTAATCTTGTCTAGGTCTTCAAAGTATTGCCAGTAAGCCGCTCCCCAGGCAGGAACGGTATTTGGGTTACTGATTTTAACAGAAGCCAGGTTTGGATTCACCTCATTCCAAGTGTGCTTGAAGTAGCCTGTTCCAGTTTCTGCTGTCGCTTGGCTTTTTGCCAAGTCAGCATTCAAGACTTTATTCGGATAGATAATTTCTACCTGCTTCGTTTCTTGCAGCCAATCGTCCCCACTCAACAATAGTGCATAAATTGCTGCAGATGTAGCCTTAGTCGTTTCCCAATCATTCGTCTGTTTATTCTTCAACAACCAGAGGCGAAGTTCGTCTACCATTTCCGCATCTTGCGCTACCTTCTCGAATACCTCTATCATGACAGAATGTGTTTCGATAGGCATCTCATGCCAGTAATATCCTCGTGTGTATTTCCAATACTTTCCCAGTTCTTCATGACTCAATGCTCTTTCTTTAAGCGAGGCTGTTATTTCTCCAGCTACAGTATTCATATCAAATCTATGTGTTGCCAAAGCAAGCAAACCTTGATAGTACAATCCTTGGTCAAGCCATTGACTCTTTGCTTTTTCCTGATAGTGCTTTACTACTTTTTCCGTTCTATTTGAAAACGCATACTGGGTAAAAAATGAACGAGCATACAAGTAGTGAATCACCATACCCGTCAAGCCAGGGCTTTTATCATATTTCAATCTTCTATTATAGTCTTCCACCAATCTATCATCAATGTATCGCACTGCATTTTGTAGTACTTGATTCATCTCTGGGTCATTCAAGTCTACACCTAAGGTTTGCAGATGGCCGATGCCTTCTACTAGATACTGTGTGATATACCAGTTGTCTCTTCCTCCAGGGAACCAAGCAAATCCTCCATTACTCAATTGTCTTTCTTTCAGCATTTTCAGGTACTGCGCTTTTTCATTACTCATTTTATTGAGGTCAAACAAGAGTCCGACATTTCTTCTCTGCTGCTCTTCACTCTGAGCATCTAGCACCCAAGGAGTCTCTTCTAATAAGGCAGACTTGAGTTCTTGATTTTTACTCAAATTGGACTTCATGGCATCTGTGCCTTTCCACGATTCGAATATCTGTTTGATCTTGGGTGTTTTATTTGCTACATGGGATGCAAGTGAATTGGCATATAGTTTATTAAATATTTGCTCCGTGCAATCGTAAGGATATTGCATCAAGTAAGGCAAAGACTGTACGGCGTACCATGCTGGATTGCTCGTAAATTCTAAAGTGTATTTGTGATTGGTCAAAGACGTTGACTTGTTGTTTTGCATAGACTCAAATACAAAATCCTTCGTTTGACCCGCACGTAATGGGAAAGGCATTGTCTCTGTCACCAATTTACGATTGGTCAAAACGGGTAATGCACTCTCCTCTCCATCAGAATACTTACCTGCCTTAGCAATCACTCTATGTAGTACCGTTCCCAATTTATCCATCGGAATGTCCAAATCCCAAAATAAGGCTTGCGATTCTCCAGGTGCTATTTCGAATTTCTTTTTACTTTTTGAATTCCCATAGTCTGCATCGATGACTTCCATCGTGATGGCGTCAAACAATTCTAGCCTAGCCTCCCCTTTCATATTCTTTTCCGCTAGGTTGGAGACTTTTGCACTGTACCTAATCTTATCTCCTTCTCTAAAAAAACGTGGGGCATTGGGCTGCACCATGAGTTCTTTTTGCGTAACAACTTCCTTAGTAGAGATTGCTGTTGCTAAATCTTTTGTATGTGCAAAAGCCATGAATTTCCACTTGGTCAAGGCTTCGTTCATTTTGAATTTAATCAGAACGTTTCCGTCTTTGTCGGTATGCAGATTTGGAAAGAAGAATACTGTTTCGTTTAGATTTTTTCTTACTGCAGGGGCGGTATTAGTAGTTGGCGATTTTATATCCAAATCATCATCCAATCTTAATCCTCCTTCGACTTGAACTCCATCAGTATAATTAGCTTGATTACTTGCATTATCATTGACTATAGTTATTTCATCCATTACCACACCTTCACTTCTAGAAGCAGCGGGAGATTTAAGTACTTTTTTTCGTACTTTTTCAAAAGTTCCTGGCGCTGTCATTACTTTTTCTACCATATTCCATTGGCGTCCTCCACCATGATAATTAAAACCAAACATATTGAAATGTCTATATCGTTTTTGGCTTTCTTCATCATATACTTGCCTAATACTACTCAAACTATATGCGTTGCTCAAAGAAAAACTTTTTCCAATTCCGATTTGGTTATAAGCAGATAAAGTAGGAAAATAGCTAGCCCTCCAATTATTCGCTCTAAACTGATCCAAAGAAGCGTCGTACATACCAGCCAACACCTCTGCCGCCACTGCCTCTTTTTTAGCCCCTTCTATCTTTATAGTCCACTCCTCATCCTGACCAGGCAACAGTTTATCTCTAAACGAACTATAACTTATCTTCAAATCTTTTTCAGTCCAGGGTACATCTATGATTAAAGAATTCTGATGCACTCTTCCATCAATCAATGTAAAAGTATGTATATGAACATTCCCTAAATCTTCTTTGCTTATACCTATATTTTCAACCGCAGTATTATGGATAGGCAACCATTTTTCACTTAGCTTCTTGTTTCTACGCATGACTGTAAACAAAGCCATTGCGTCAGATTGTGCAGAGCAAATTTCGACCTCAGCATTCTCGCCAGGCTGATATTGCCCTTTGTCTTTTACTACTGTCAATGCAGTAGGTATAGCAGCAATATTTTGGCTATCGTCTCGCACTTCAAAAGTAATTTCTTTACTTACTTCATTTCCGTTTTTGTCGGTGGCTTTTACGCTTATTCTATAGTAACCTGCATCTAATTTTAGTCCTTCTACATTGACCTCTCCTTTCTCCGTAGTGTTTACTTTCTGCTGGTAAAGTACATTCACTTCAGGTAGCTCCGCCATAGTCTTTTTCTTTCCATACCTGTAGCTGGGAAAGTCTGCCTCGAAAGCCGCTCTAGTCATAGATACCGTGTCAGGAAATTGCCACAATCGATTTCTAAAAAGCCTATCCTCTGACTTCAAAGAAACAATAGTCATGTCTACTTCCGCAGACTGAAATTTTCCATTCAGATTAGTGGTAGATATATTCACAGATTTAAAACTATCTCTGGAGATGGGCGAAAGCACAGAAGCATTCAAGGAGAGCGCAATTTCGCTTGCCTTGATTCTAGTTTGCACCGACTTTGTCTCTCCACTGATATCCGTGATGTCTGCATATACAATGTAAACAAAAACGGGTTTGTCTTTCTGCTTTGTAGCAGGATCTGGAAGTAGGTCAAAGGCAATATCAAAAGAACCATCTGTTTTTGTCTCCGTCTCTCCCGTTTTGATTCGTACAGGATTTTGTGGACGCCAAGACCTATAGTATGAATACCTCCAATAAGGATATTCTACCCCACGTTCTACACGATAGGCCACCTTAGCGCCATCAATAGTATTGCCCGCAAAACCAATTGCTTTACCGCTTATAAGAACCGATTCGTTCAAGGCATATTCGGCTTCGATAGGTAAAAATTTTGCCTCAAACTTTGGCCGCTTATATTCTTCTATGCTAAAACTTGTGCCTCCATATCCTGGAATCTGTATACTCATATTCCCCAATAGGCCTCCTATAGGAGCAGTAAAAGAACCATGGATGCTGCCGTATTCATTGGTTGTCAAACTTAGTTTTTCCACCTCTTGATGATTGGCATCTCTCAGTAGGATATCCAAGGTAGTATTGGGCAACAAAGAAGGCAATTGAGTAGCCCCGTCTATATTGTGTGCGATGGCCTTGAAATAAACCGTTTGCCCTGGACGATATATCGCTCTATCCAAAAATATATTGACGGTATGCCTATCTCGCGGAGTATGTTCTCTACTTTTATATAACCAGTCTTGGACAAACAAAACATCCTCTCCTATCGTCACTTTCGGCATATAAGAATCTCTTTTTTCCAGCTTAGTTTTCACAAAGCCATCCTTATCTGTTCTTACTTCCAGTTGCTTTTTGAGCACTTGTTTGCGAGTCACTTGATTGTAGTTTTGTTTGTATAATTCTACTTTTGCATCTGCGACGGGGTGCCCATTCAGCCTATCCATAACCACCATATGATGGTTTGGATGATTGGGTGTAGTCACATAACTTAGATTGGATACTACAAAAAAGTTAGCGCTTACTATATTTCGCTCCTCTATAAAATCAGTACCGTCAGAGATTAAAAGCACATAGTCTCCGAATGGCAATGCATCTATTTTCACTTCTGTCTGATGAGCATGAAAATCATCAAAGGCAGGGAGTGCTTGCTTCCACTCTTTAAGTACTTCTTTACTCTTAACAGCAGGCAAAATATTTTGACGCCTCTTTCTCAATTCATACTCTTCTCCTCTTTCTAATTTGTACAATCGACAATGCATCTCTCCTATATTCTTATAGCTTACCAAGCCGAGAAGGTTTTCGTTCTTCGAGTACACCTTTTCGATATTTAATGCAAGAGATTTACTTTCGATTCTGCTCTTATTATTTTTTGCTGTAGCAAGTATAATAGACTTTGGATAATTCCGAATTATCTGATCTAATATACCGTGTGCTTTTTGGAGATTATTTTTTTCATCTCCTAGGTATGAGGTACTATTTTGATATAATTTGGCTTGCGCTAATAATACATGCGGGAGCACATTCTTATTACTTTTATGTATCCCCGCTAGTTTTTCTAGAGCAGTTATATAGCGCTTCCCTTTATCATTCAAGGTAGAATTTTGCCACACAAAATTGAGTCGTTTCTCATCGATATCATATAAGGCAGCGGTGTCACCTTTTGTTAGTCGGTTCCGAATACCTTCCTGAAACAACAAAACAGATTTATATAAATACGAACTGCTATCTCGTGTCTCAAAAGTATGTGCTGCAAACTCTTCTGCAGAAGCAAATGCTTCTTCGTCCTCTAAGTAAAATTTATAGACAGGTTCGGTCAAATAACTATTTGGACTCACATAATAATCCAAAATCTGATGCAATATAAAATCATACAAAGTAGGTCGTAAAGCATCTGTATTCTTTTCATTTAGCGTCAAGACTTCATAGTCTTTTATGTCTAAAGATTTTAGCGATTCCTCTACTAATGCCTGTTCATAATTTTCATTTATCTCATCCACAAAATGCGAGATAGACCAAGTCTCCAAATCCTCCGGCTTGAAAGCAGGCGTATTTGTTCTATTAGAAAACTTCCAATAATTTTGTTGTAGATAATTACTGAGCAATCGTCCTTGCAGAAAGTGTACTAGCGCCTTAGCTGAGCCATCTAGTTTCGCAGCCTCCTCTTTCAGCGTTCTCAGACTATTTTCAAATCCGTATTCTTCGAGTTGCGAACCAAATTTTTCTCGGTGGAGTATCACCTTGATGATTTGGGGAGCATTGCTATCTTCCAGTGCGCGCACATATAATGCCTCTACTTTTTCTAAGGCAGATTTTATCAAGCCTTTCTTTTCCAACTCCTCAATTTCTTTCCATTCTTTATTGTAGTCCTGCATAGTTTGCTTTTGATTTACACTTGTTTTTGCATCCTCTGTAGATCTATTGATCTGAGTCATAGATAGCAACAACACTGCTAAACTAGTCAATATCAAAAATAATTTTGCACTCTTCATAATTCTACCTTTATACATTTAGGATGCAGTAATGACTAAGAATACACAAAATTTTTAGCACATTACATACATTTTAATTTATCCTTAACAATTAAGGCTTGTTATATTATTTTTTTTGTGCTTTTTTGGGGATTCCTTCGGACCGGGCTGTGCAG
>CAYZUW010000184.1:0-8486 GCA_964481325.1 uncultured Saprospiraceae bacterium | reverse complement strand
CTGTTTTCTTCGAGTAAATAGAGGTTCCCTAAAGATTCAGATGAATCATTGTTTATAAAATAAATTTAATTAGACCATATCGTTACAAATATTTTATGCAGATAATTTACAATAAACTAGTATCTGCTGTGTCTTTTTGCTTATCTTTATAAGCGTTCGACTCCAAGAGAATCACACAAACCTGAATATTCTACCCCCTCTCTTATCCCAAACACAAAACGTATATTTGTTATTCGGACCCAATCAAAACAAATGACGGACTCCAATATAATATACCAAAAAAGAATCAATCTGGTCATTGACCAGATTTCTAAGAACTTAGACAAATCGTATTCACTGGATGAGTTGGCGAAAATTGCACACTTTTCGCCGTATTACTTCCACAGAATTTTTACAGCAGTGCTTGGAGAATCCGTAAATAGTTATACCAATCGGGTGAGAATCGAAAAAGCTGCAAAGTTGCTTAGCTTCTCTAGTAAAGACCTATCAAGTATAGCATTTGAATGCGGCTTTTCCTCCCCTTCTACCTTTTCAAGGACCTTTAAGAACTACTTTGATTTATCTCCTAGCGCTTTCAGAAAATCAGGAGATAACAAAAACCGCAAGATTTGCAAAGAACTTCATCCGATGGAGAACTACCTTTGTGATATGACCTTAGAAGAAAAAATGGCCAAGTTTCCCATTGAAATTAAGCAGCTACCTAAGAGGAAGCTTGCATACCTTCGAGTTATTGACTCCTTCAAAGAAGGAGCTGTAATAAAAGCATTTGAGGAATTGATAATCTGGGCTAAAAAAAAGGAATTGTACGCTACAGGTCAGTTTTTTGGGATGTCGATTGATGACCCATTTGTAACACCTGAAAACAAATACCGATATGAAGCTTGTATGCTAGTCCCTAATGACATGATTGCAGGTGGTGATGAAAAAGTGCAAATAATGCATCTACCAAAATGTAAATATGCCACTACAAAAGTATCAGGGAATATAAATCTGGTGGCCACTGCTATCGGCTATATGTATAATAATTGGCTCATAAACAATCCTTTTGAACCTGAACACCAATATGGTCTAGAATATTTCTTAGATAATAAATCTATTTGTAATTGGGATCAATTTAATTTAGAGTTATACATCCCTATCATTCCTTTAATAAAATATTGACATGAAAAATTTACCCATCATGGTAATGGCATTATTTGTTTTGACTAGTTACGTCCAGCCAGAAGCCAGTCCAAACCCAGATTCAGAAATTAACAAACAAAATTCAATGAAAGAAGATAATATGAAATTAGGCGCTTTTTCTGTAAGCCTCAGCGTAAAGGACTTGAGTAAATCTAAAGTATTTTATGAAACGCTTGGATTTGAAGCCACTGCTGGGTCTTTAGAACAAAACTATCTAATCATGAAAAATGAAAATTCATTGATTGGTTTGTTTCAAGGCATGTTCGAAGGTAATATATTGACCTTCAATCCTGGCTGGGATCAAAGCGCCAAGGAAATTGCACAATTTGATGATGTCAGAGAGATTCAAAAGCATTTAAAGTCTAACAATATTGAACTAGATAGCGAAGTGGATGAAAGTACAACTGGCCCAGCAAGTTTTATATTAAAAGACCCTGATGGGAATGTGATAATGTTAGACCAACATAGGTAAGCAAATTTTTTATCCAAATCTCTTTTTTGACTTTCAACAAATGAGGAATTGGGAAACAAACACTAATTTTTCCCGTGAAATAAGTACCTTACTGTAATATCACTATATGTACAATAGCAATTGTACCGTATTCAAATAAGCGACTTATTATGCTGAAAAATAAAACAATCCTATTTGTGATGTTGAGCTTCATGATCCTTTCTTGCGACAGCCAACCAGATGTAAAAATGGTGAACTATTCTACTACGGTTGATTCTACCTTACATTATTACAAATATGGGTGGAAGCAAATAATGGATTTCGGGGATTATGCAGGTGCAGAAGTGTCCTATAGAAAAGCCTTAGAGCACGATTCAACTTTTTTGGTAGGCAAAAGTGTATTGGCAAGATTGACCTTAGATCTAGAAGAGAGACTAGCCTTGTATAAAACAATCGAAGAAGAGAAACATACTGTTACGGGGGAAGAGCGGTTGATATTGGACGTGTACTCCGCCTTAACGAAATATACCAACCTACGTGATCAAAAATCCCCGGAGACTAAAAGCGCATTGCAAGATGCATTTGATATTGGGGAGAAAAACTTTCGTAAGATAGTCCATACCTACCCAGATGAAGTTTATCTAAAATCAGAATACATTGAAATTTTACATTCAAAATATGGAGCAGCGCAAAGCTTGGATTCATTAAAAAAGTTGTCTACCATTGATCAACAGACTAACCCTTTCCTCTTAGGCTTTAAAGCTATTCTGACTGCCGAAACAAAAAACTATGAAGAAGCCTTGAAATATGCACTACAACTAAAAGAGCAAATGATGACTATGGGTGTCGCCAAACCCGACGCCATCTTAGCGGATATCTATTTTAAAATGAAGGACTATACAAAAGCAAAGGTTCATGCAGATAACGCATTTACTATAGACCCTAGAAATTTGGATGCTAGTCGTTTAAAAGAAAAAATTGACAAAATATTAGAGGTAGATAAATAGATTAAAATCGAAATCTCTCCCAGTGCATTATTTTTTTATTACAAGACTTCTTGTAGCACAAGACTAATGAATCCTGACATAATTTAAGTCCAATTTAGAAAAACAGAGTGTTTGAAATTGAACTACTTTGAATTTGCCCCATGTTCTTAGCGCATCCAAAGTACCGCAGATAAAACATATAATTTCCCAATTATAAGGAATTCAGTATTTGCATATCCCATCCATAATCGTATATTTACTAAGACTATAGCCTTATTATCATTAATTTTAAAAGGATTCCAGATGAGCTTGTTATTATATGAGTTAGTAAAAAGCATGACGACAAGTGAGAAAGTCTACTTTAAAAGGAATGCAAAAACGCATGCAGGAAAGACAGACAAGAACTACCTGAAAATTTATAAAGTATTCGAAAAAGCTAAGAAATACGACAGAGACATTTTATCGAAGCATTTTAAAGGGACTACCATTGAAAAGTACTTGAGTTCTGAAGTCAATTATTTGAAAGAAAAGATTCTAATCAGCCTTTTCAATTTCAACTTGAACAAAACAAAAAGAAATCAGATCCAAAAAGGAATTCTTTTAGTGGAGAGCTTGGCAGAGAAAGGCTTTCAAAAAGAAGCGCTAAAAAAACTTAAAACAATCAAAAACACTGCTCTAAGGCAGGAGGAATACACTTGGGTACTGCGCCTTATTGAATTAGAAGAAATATTAATTTTCAAAGAGGGCACCATTGGATTTAAGAACATTCTAGATCAACTTCAGCAACAGAGAACTGAAGCCATTGATATTATTCAAAATTTAAACAAATACCATATACTGCGTGAGGAAGTTCGAGAACTACAATTCAGTAACCACCTCATTAAAAACGACTATAAAAGCTTATCTGAAATTCACAACAATCCTTTAATTGCTAGTGAAGATAAATGCATGAGCATCAAAGCTAAAGAGCACTGGTTTTATATCCATGTCCTCATAAGTTACTTACAGAGAAATTTTAAAGCTGGTTTAGATATTTCGTCGCAATACCTCCAATTTATTAATAATAATATTCATTTATTTGACGATAATAAAATATTACCATCTCTAAGCAATTACATTTTTCACGCTGCGCTCAATAGCAATAGACAACACTTTGATAAAGGACTGAATATATTAGCCGAATTATCAAGAAAAAAGAAAGTCTCCTCCTCCTATGTAAAATACATCATTTGTACCCGAAATCTAGAATATGCTTATTATGCGAATGATATTAAACTAACGAAAAAGCACTTTGACTTATCTACCGAATTGATTGACAACTATTTAGACCAATATGAAGAACCTCAAATCCAATACATTATGCTTTGCATCGTCAGAGCGGCAGTGGTCCTTAAGGAATTCGACAAAGCAATTTATTACTCAAATCTTTGGCACCAGAGAGGGATTATAACGTATCGTGTTGCACAAGCGAAGTTATTTTCCATAATTATTCATTTTGAGCTTAACTACATTGAACTATTGAAATCTGAGATTATTCTGTTGAAGAAGCTAGAAAAAAAATTCCTCAGAGAAAAATTTCTACTCAATTGTTTCTACACTTTTATAAATTCTATAACGAAATATCCAAAACAAAAAGATACCGCAATTACAAAACTTCAAAATAGTTTGAAATCAATTTCAGATAAAGACGAAGACTATTTCGTATTCATCTCTTTTGATTACTATCAATGGAGTCTTACTATAAGCTAAATGATTATTTCTTTGCAATGCTCTACCCTATCCTAATAGAACTGAAAAATGACAAATAAAAACATGAAAAGGCTTGGCCTAATTGGTGGCACATCGTGGCATTCCACAATAGAATACTACCGACACATCAACCAATCCGTTAATACATATTTTGGCAACAATACTAATCCACCACTCATGGTCTACACAATGAATCAAGCCAAAATACATAAGTATCAGCTTGAAAACAATTGGGTAGAAATCGGCCATATGCTGATTGAAGGTGGACAAAGCCTACAAAAAGCTGGTGCTGAAAAACTCATGTTCTGCGCCAATACACCACATAAAGTCTTCGAACAAGTTCAGAATCAACTTGATACTCCTATATTACATATTGCAGATACTACAGCCGATAAAATAATTGAAATGGACGTAGATAGCGTATGCTTCTTAGGTACAAAATACACTATGACCGAAGACTTTATTAAATCCCGAATAGCAAACCAGGGTATCGAAGTGTTGGCACCAATTAAACTAGAGGTTATTGAAGAATTGCATCGTATCATCATTAAAGAACTGACATATGGCAATATAGATGCTGATTCTAAAAAGTATGTTCTAGAAGTGATTCAATCTTTTATAGGCCAAGGCGTTAAAGGGGTTATTTTAGGTTGCACAGAATTTCCGCTGATGATTAATGAAAGTGATCTAAAAATTCCAATATTTGATACTACAAAGATTCATGCAGAAGCAGGAGTTAATTTTATCTTGCAGGAATTTAAATAGAGCAATTGTATCTCGAAATCAAAATCGAGCTTCAGAATTCTGTTTGCTGAGATGTATGCAGAAATGTTGAATTGTTTATAAACAGTTCAAAACCTAAACGAATAAACAAAAAAAAGATTATGAAAAAGATTATGTTCTTTTGGATTTCAATATTAATATTTTCATGTAATCCAATAGAAAAAAATACACCTAAAACAGAAGCAGCTAAAGTCGAGAACAGTACAACAGTCGAATCTTTTGATTGGCTATTGGGAGACTGGTTTAGACTGAATGAAAAAGAAGGTAAAGAAACTTTCGAAACTTGGAAAAAAATAAATGAAAGGGAATATGCCGGAATAGGATATACAATGCAAAACGACGACACCATCCAACAAGAAAATATGAGCCTACGCAATTCTAAAGGGACATGGGATTTGCTAGTTAGTTTAGACAAAGAAGATGACGCGGTAGACTTTATCGGAACTAGCTTAGACAAAAACGAATTTACAGTGGAAAACAAAGAAAATGAATTTCCAAAAAAGATAAAATACTGGATAGAAGGTCAAACACTTAAAGCAACTATCTCCAATGCTGAATTAAGTATTCCTTTTGAATTTGAGAAATTGAAAAAATAGAATGTATCGCCACATTTTCAATCTATTAGCGCATACAAATAAATGGATTATCAACTAGTATCAAAAGAACTCTGAGTTAAGCAAAAATCTCTTTTGAAAAACCTTCTTATTTAGTTGGAATAGCGTTTTATTTCGTTACCTTTATTGTCTTGTAGAGGACATATTGCTTGTAGTGCATACTGCTGTCCAATTAGCATTGCTGAATAGCCTCTAACCCAAACAAATAATTATTAAAACCTATTAATGAGAAAAACTATACTTCTTATGCTTATGGCCATCATGGTCATGGTTCTTACTTCTATGTCTCTAGACTTACAAGATCTTTTCAACTACGCCGACCAAGCAATACCGGAATACATCACAAAAGACAATACGGGCAGCAATGTCATAACGGATGAGGGCGCTACCCTAGGCCGAGTTTTGTTTTATGACAAAAAACTTTCTTCCAACAATACTATAGCCTGCGCCAGTTGCCATTTGCAAGAATTCGCTTTTGGGGACACGAGCCTAGTAAGTATTGGTGTGAATGGCGTGACTGGTAGGCACTCTATGAGACTAGTCAACAATAGGTTTGGAGATGAAGACAAATATTTTTGGGATGAACGGGCGAGCAGCTTAGAAGAGCAATCTACCATGCCCATCATGGATCATGTAGAAATGGGCTTTAGTGGCACCAATGGAGACCCTGATATCCAGGACTTAATCAACAAATTGGATACAGTCTCTTACTATAATGACTTATTTTTTCTATCATTTGGAGATACCATTATTACAGAACAAAAAATACAACTGGCCCTTTCCCAATTTATTAGAAGTATTCAATCCTTCGATTCGCCCTATGATGTAGGTCGGGCACAAGTGGCGCATGACTCTATCCCATTCCCCAATTACACAGCACAACAAAACAACGGAAAGTCTCTTTTTTTAGAGCCTGCAATATTTAATAATAATGGTTTAAGAATCGGCGGTGGCTTTGGATGCGCCAATTGCCATAGACCTCCCGAGTTTGATATTGTTCCAGATTCAAAAAGTAATGGTGTTGTTTTTACGCCTGGGAGCACCAATCCCAATGGCGGTGTTGATACGGTTGTTTTCAAGTCCCCTTCTCTAAGAGATGTAGTAGACCAAAATGGCAACGTAAACGGAAGGTTGATGCATACCGCCAATTTTGTCAGCCTGACTAATGTGCTTAACCACTATGATAGAATTAACCTCTTCCCCCAAGTACAAGGCCTAGCCGATGCTATTGATGAAAGATTATTACCGAATGGCAGACCACAAGATTTGGACATGAGTAATCAAGAACGGAATCAAGTAATTAGGTTTCTTGAAACGCTCACAGGAACGGATGTATACACCAACGAAAAATGGTCCGACCCATTTGATGAAAATGGCAATCTTGATATCTTGAATAGCCCTTTACTCACTAGTACGGTAAACGTGGAAAAAGTCGAATACAATATTTATCCAAACCCAGTAATAAATGAACTAAACGTACAAGGCAATCTAGAAAGTAAAATTATCGAAATTTATAGTCTTGATGGAAAACTCTTGTATATTGCGACGCAAACAAAAGGAGGAACAAGTATTCCTTTTCATAACTATGCGCCGGGGATGTATCTTATCATCATTAAAGATAAAGATGGTACAAAACTAAGCTCTAATAAAATTATTAAAATCTAATTGAACACACACATGAAATATCGAAACATAATCTTTGCTTGGGCTATCATTTTTTCTTCCGTCATGCTTTTTCAAGCGCATTCAGATGGTAGAGCTACTCGTGGTAGAGACAATACAGGAGCGCCAGGTGGACAAGGAGGAGGAAATGGCCCCATAACCTGCAATAATTGCCACAACAATGGAAGTTTTGATACAGCCCTCAATTTAGAACTCTTGGACGCTAACGATAATCCAATCACAGAATATATTCCAAATCAAACCTACATCGCAAGAGTTACCATAGAAACCGTTTCAGGTATGGATCCGTCTGGCTATGGCTTCCAAATGGTCAGCCTTCTAGACTCCAATGATTCAGATGTGAACGGCTGGGTACCAACTGGCATCTCATCCAACGTCCAACTCACAAGAATAGACAATCTAGATAGAGTTTTTGCAGAACACAATGACCTATCCAGTTCCAATGTATTTACTGCAGCGTGGACGGCACCTGCTCAGAATAGCGGTGATCTTTCATTTTATGTAGCGGGTATTGCAGCCAATAGTAATCAAGCCAGTTCTGGAGATACGTCTCCAGAACTAATCAAAGTTACTTTTGCTGAATCTGAAACGACAAGTACTTCTCAAATAAATGCAAATTTTGATTTAGATATCTATCCTAATCCTTCTTCCGAGTTCATAAATATATCTGGAGATATTGAGAATAAATTTGTTGAGATTTATCAGTTTGGGAAATTGCTTCAAACCATGGAGTCAAACAGTAAAAATGCGACTCTCTCTTTAAACAATTACAATGCTGGTCTATATATCCTTGTTCTAAGAGATAAGAATAAGCAGGTTCTTGCTTCAAGAAAATTAGTAAAACACTAGCGTAAAAAGTTTTATAAACTGAGCATAAAAATGCCTACAATCCTTGTTGTGATTGTAGGCATTTTTTATTGTTGGACGCCCTTAAACTCCAATCAAGATCCCGCACGAAGGATAGGAACAGGCTCCGTGCTAACGGAGAGACCAAACGGCGCGAAGCAGAGTGCAGGGCCGAGCGAAGAGCGAGCTGTG
>CAYZUW010000183.1:0-8491 GCA_964481325.1 uncultured Saprospiraceae bacterium | reverse complement strand
CTATAATATAACCCATTTCTTGAAAAAGGGTGTGGAGAATTTGAGAGGAACCTTTGCTGAGTTCTATCCCTATTTCTGTTCTGTCTTCTTCTGGCTTAAGGAAGTCTATCGCTTCTATTCCTAGAGGGCTAGCTCCTACTCTATCTCGCTCTTGAATACGGATAATATCTTCTACGCTAAATTCTTTATCAAGCACAAGATGGTAGATACTTGTGTACTCCGAATTGGGATCTTGCAGTTTTTCTATAAGGGTTTCGTCATTGGTAAGTAGCACTAAGCCTACATCCATAGTGCCCAGATGTCCAATTGGGATTAAGCTTTGCTCGTATTTGGGCTGAACAATGTCTAGCACAGATTTTCTAACATTGTCTTCATCTTGGAGGCTGACTTTTTTGGGTTTGTTCATAAGGACATAGACCATGGGCTCTCGCGGTGCCACTACATGGTTCCTGTATTTCACTACGTCCCCTTCTTGTACTTTGGTAGCTGGGTTTTTGATGACCTCGTCGTTGATTTTCACTAGCCCGCCCTTGACTACTGCATTGGCTTCTCTGCGATTGCAAATCCCACAATGTGCGATGTATTTATTCAATCGCATACCTTGTTGTGGTTCTTTTTCTTCCAAGTTGATTAAATTTTCTTTATAAATAGTTTTAAAGCCAAAATTAGTGGACCGATAAAACTAAATCACAATAGCTAAGAGACTATAAAAAATAACTAGAATGGAACGTTATCATCTTCGTTGAGCTTACTCGATCTGGTAATGATATTATCATAAGCGCTGTCATTAGACAAGCTCTGATCTCCAAAACCATCAAAGAAGCCTGTATCAGTAAGATCTTCGAATTTGGCGTACTTGTCAATAAATTTCAATCGAACTGTATCTAGCGCACCGTTTCTATGCTTGGCGATGATTACTTCCGCTACTCCTTTGAGGCTACGGCCATCTTCGTCCTCTGTAATCTTGTAGTATTCTGGTCGGTAGATAAATGATACTATATCTGCATCTTGCTCAATCGAACCTGATTCTCTTAAATCAGAGAGTAATGGTTTTTTACTTCCACCTCTCGTCTCTACAGATCTATTGAGCTGCGAAAGTGCAATAACGGGTACAGACAATTCTTTAGCTAATCCTTTAAGTGATCTAGAAATCATACTTACCTCTTGTTCTCTATTACCATCTCCTGAGCCTTGCATCAATTGTAGATAATCGATGATGATCATTTGGATATCACTCTGCATTTTCATTCTACGGCATTTGGCTCTCAGCTCATAGATGTTAAGCGCAGGGGTATCGTCAATGATGATAGGAGCGGCGCCAATCTTCTCTGCTGCGCTCATCAATCGTTTCCACTCGTCGTCTTCTAGCTGTCCGTTTCTCAATTTACTACCTTCTATCCCTGCCTCTGCAGATATGATTCTCATGGTCAATTGAACACTTGACATCTCCAAGGAGAATAGTGCTACTGGTTTATCAAAATCAAGGGCGGCATTTCTTGCCAAGGACAGCACGAAACTAGTCTTACCCATACCAGGTCTCGCGGCCAATATAATCAAATCCGAAGGTTGCCATCCACTGGTCAATCTATCTAAATCTGTGAAGCCTGTAGGGATTCCCGTCAAGCCTTCTTCTTTTTTAGATACTTCCTCTAATTGTTTCATTGCTCGAGCAACAAGGGTCGAGATAGGCTCGAAACTCTTCGTTAAGTTTTTTTCCGTTATTTTAAAGAGT
The DNA here is from genome assembly GCA_964481325.1 of uncultured Saprospiraceae bacterium. GTDB lineage: Bacteria > Bacteroidota > Bacteroidia > Chitinophagales > Saprospiraceae > JALZVN01. The sequence goes on along the minus strand of CAYZUW010000183.1, from coordinate 6,759 downwards.
GCTTTTTCAGCTTTATCCAAGAGGTCAAAAACATCTGTAGAATCTTCGTATGCATCATTGATGATAGTAGTAGAGGCGGATATCAATTCTCTTTGGATATGCTTTTGCGCAATTATTCTAGCATGAAACTCAATGTTGGCTGATGAAGCTACTCTATTTGTTAATTCTACCAAGTAGTATGCGCCTCCTATCTTATCGATATCCCCTTGCTTTTTCAAGGTTTCGGTGACGGTTAGCAAGTCTACAGGTTGGGATTCTTTGAAAAGCGTTTTTACAGCGGTGTAAATCAAGCTATGTGCCTCTAGATAAAAGCTTTCCTCACTCAATATGTCAATCACTATAGCAATAGCGTCCTTGTCCAGCATGATAGCACCTAAAACGACCTCTTCCAAAGGTATGGCCTGCGGCTGCACTTTGCCATAGATCATATTGGAGTACTGGTTGCCCTTGCGGACAGACTTTTTCTCTGATATTCGGAAACTTTTCTTTTGCTCTTCCACTCTGTATATTGGTATTTTTATATCTCCCTACAAATGTAAGTTATATTTAATGTAATCGATAAAAGAACAACACAAAGCGGGAGGGCAAAGATGTTAACAATTGACTTCAGCTGTGGATAAGGTGTGAATAAATATCTTTGGAAAGGTCTAATCTAGGTATTTAACTTAATGAAATAGGAAATTCCATTTATTGTACTTACGAATATCTTAAAAGAAATTTTGCTGTATAAGGTACTAATTATGTGGAAAGAAAATTTCAATGATTTGAATTGTTCCTTTGCTTTATGTGGATCAATTCATTTTGAGTAGAAGATTTCCCGAGTCAGGGATCGGTAGGGTGATCCGATAGGATCAGTCCAGACTTTTTTCTGTCTGGACAGGAGCGAAGCGCACCCCGATAGAGCCCGCCCCTATGCTTGACTTTTTTCAGTCAAGCATAGGGGGACTCCCAAATCAAAAAAAGGAATGTACTAATTATTAAGATTGGCCAATTTCTTTTTCACAACCTCGATAGCCTCATGTTGAGCCTCGATCGTATCATTCATGCGCTCTTGCTCTACGACATTATTTTCAATATTCGCCTGGGCTTCAATAATTTTCTGCTCATAATCGCTTATTGCTTTTTCATAGTTTTCTTTTTCCTTCATAAGCTTTTTAAGATCGCCATTCATCTTTTTAAGCGTCTTCTCTTCGTTATCTAACTCCATGATTGTATATTCCTTAGCCACTTCTAGACCGAAATTGAGCAATACTTTCTGAGCTTCATCAAACTCATCCGGATTGTTGTAAGAATTGACATATTGGTCCTCTAATTCGAACCAAGTGTGAAAGGCAACGTCTGCTCCTTGCTGCTCACATCTAACATAAATATTTTTCAATCCTGCACTAGAAAACCCAGCAAGGGTTGGTGAAGCCGTAATGTGTTCATCGGCTTTTTTGACCTTTTTGACTTTTCCGTCAAAGCTCTTTGCATAGCTTTTCCATACTTTTTCGACGATTTTATCGTCAGCGTTAGGAATTTCAAGTGTAAGTGCGTTATTGGCCCCATTGCACATTGCCATTTCGGATTCGACAATTTGACCATTGAGTGAAAAACTCAAAAATAAAATTGTCAATAATGGTAGTAATTTTAACATGATTTGAATTTTTATGAATAACAGCACGCTCTATAAATGAGTTTCCTGAATTGAAGTAATGACGTTAATTTTAACAAATTTTTAGCTCTATTAACACTATTCTTGCATGGTTTTTGACGTCTAATTATTAGAAAAAGGTACTATTTGATATTAAACTATCTTTAAATTTGTCATATATTTTATTCGTTTTCGAATTTAAGATAATATTTGACTTTAAGAGTTTTCCTGTCTTTTTGCTAAATTTAGTGATTCATCTAACAATTAGATGATATATAAGCCCCAAGTTTTAAATAAACCAATGAAAATTGCCACCTCAATCTTACGTTGCTTAATCTTTATAATACTTTCTGGATTTTTATCTTCAGTCTATGCTCAAGATAATAATAAGTTGACAAAAGCTAATACCCTTTTCAAAGCAAAAAGATTTGCTGAAGCCATACCCTTGTATGAGGAAATTCTTATAAGAGACTTTAATAAAACAGTGTTATTGAAGCTCGCTCGTAGTCATCGACAATTGAATAATCTATCAGAAGCGCTCGACCACTTTAGTACGCTTATGGCTCAACCAGAGGTAAAATCGGAGCATCAAATTGAGTATGTGGAACTTCTTATCATGAATGGGGACTATACCCAATCCAGAAAATACCTTGCAAACATTCCCTCCAACGTTAATACCATAAAGCAAATACTAAAGTTGACTTCAATGATTAACAACAATTATGATCTGGATTCACTATATCACAATGTACAGCTAGAAAACTTTGCATACAATACTCCTCAAAATGATGAAAATTCTCCTTTTTTTCTTGACCAGAAAATGATATTCACCTCCGACAAGTCTACTCTAGATAAGATAAAAAACAAGAGTGGCATGACTGGTCGGGCATACTATAAAATATGGGAAAGTAAAATTGAAGACGGCACATACAAGACCCCAAAATCTCTAAGCAACGGTATAAATGCTGTTAATAAGAATACTGCTAACGCAGTTTTCGATTTGAAAAATCAAGAGGTAATTTTTTCTAAAAACGATAATACCAAGGACAGAAATTCATTTTACAACATGCAATTATACAGTTCTAAAATTAAAGGACGCAAATATGGAAAAGCGACGAAACTTTCTGTCAATAGCCCGCAATACAACTTCATGCATCCGTGCTTATCAGCTGATGGAAAAACAATGCTCTATATCTCTGATAAAAAAGGACAAGGAGGAACGGATATATTTATTTCTAAACGAACCAAAGAAGGCTGGAGTAGAGGAAAAAATATAGGGAAAGTAATCAATACGGAATATAATGAAGGCTTTCCTTTCTTAGATAAAGATAACAACTTATATTTTTGTTCGAAGGGCCATTCAGGTTTAGGTGGTTATGACATCTTTTTTGCAAAGCATAAAAGTGATGGCACCTATGCAAGTCCTGTGAATCTAGGTAGACCATTCAATAGTCAACATGATGATATCTCTATTTTTTTCAAAGAAGATGGGACATCAGGTGCCTTTACTTCCTCAAGAAACGGGTCCGATGATATATTCCTATTTTCTATAGAGGAAGCTCAAAAGTTAGACTAGAGATATACTCTTTTATTTGCGTACTAGGCCCAGCTATCGGCTTGTTTAGAAAAAACAATAGGTATAGCTTAAGTATTGGCCTGCAGCTCAAGCATTTGCAGCGCACTGTATAGTTTTAGCTATTAATAGTAAGCGTCAAAAACTCTCAAATCAATTTATCTTGGATATATATCGATTACAATTGATTATTTATCTATATCTTTTAGTCCTGCAAGTCTAATTTGGTATCTTCACCTTTACTATAACAACATGAAAAAAAAGGATTGGCATGGAAGCAGTATTAGCACTTGAGGATGTAAGAAAAGCGTATGAAAACCACGTCGCTGTAGATGGGGTAAGTTTTTCTGTGCCCCAAGGATGTATTTTTGGCTTGCTTGGACCTAATGGTGCAGGTAAAACTTCTCTAATTAGAATTGTTACTACTATCACAAAGGCAGACAGTGGGCAAGTCTTTCTCAATGGAGAAAAACTCAACAGCACTCACCCTTCTAAAATAGGCTATATGCCAGAAGAGAGAGGCTTATATAAAAAAATGAAGGTGGGAGAGCATCTCATTTATCTTGCTCGCTTGAAAGGAATGAGCCCCAGTGCCGCCAAAGAGTCTATTCAACATTGGATGGACAAATTTGGGATTCAAGATTGGTGGAGTAAAAAAATAGAAGAGCTATCTAAAGGAATGCAGCAAAAAATACAATTCATAGCTACAGTCTGTCATAATCCACCATTACTTATTTTAGATGAGCCTTTTTCTGGTTTAGACCCAATCAATACAAATCTTATTAAAGAGGAAATAGAGAATCTAAAGAATGCCGGGACGAGTATTATTTTCTCTACACATAGGATGGAGCAGGTCGAAGAAGTCTGTGAAAGAATTGTTCTTATCAATGCTGGCAAAAAAGTACTTGAAGGCGAAGTGGAAGAGGTCAAAAATCAATTTAAGGAGCACAAGTATCAAATTGAATATGATGGAGGTATTCCTAACAATGTATTGGAAGATTATGAATTGATTGATCAGCAGGATCACTCATTCATAGTGCAATTGAAAGAGGAAAGAGAATCAAATTATTTGCTTAAAAAATTAATTGATTCAGGAACACATGTAAAATCGTTTAAAGAAATATTACCTACCCTTAATGAAATATTCATTAAGCAGGTAGATTATAAACCAAGCTAATAGGTTAAATTATGAATTATACTGCCAAAACAACATACACTGGAGGCTTGCGCACAAATGCAGTACACCTTAAAAGCAATACTAAAATTGTTACAGACGCTCCTGTTGATAATCAAGGAAAAGGAGAATCGTTTAGCCCAACAGATTTAGTGGCTACTGCATTAGGATCATGCATGCTCACGATTATGGGAATCAAAGCTCGAGATAAAGACATTGATATGGAAGGTGCGACTGTAGAGGTCTTAAAAACTATGGCTTCTAATCCCAGAAGAATCGCTCGATTGGATATCAAAATGACTATGCCAGATAAACCATTTTCGGATCGTGACAAGAAAATACTTGAGCAATCTGCCAAGGCTTGTCCTGTCGGAAATAGTCTACATCCGGATGTAGAAGTTGTGGCGGATATTATCTGGGCATAAATGAAATTTAGACTCCATTATCACTCTTCTACAAAAGAGCAAGTTGTCACTCTGAATGGGTCAAAAAGCATAAGTAATAGAGCGCTTATTATCCGTGCTTTATGCAATGAAAAATTTGAGATAAAAAATCTATCTACTGCAAAGGATACTGATACTTTATTCACCGCATTGAGTAATGCAAAGGATGATAGTACCCTTGATGTGGGAGCAGCGGGTACTAGTTTCAGGTTCTTGACTGCTTATTTAGCCATTCAAGAAGGGACTCAAATTCTTACTGGTAGTCCTCGCATGAAACAACGTCCTATAGGCGTACTAGTAGATTCTTTACGAGAATTGGGTGCAGAAATAGAATACCTAGAGAAAGAAGGTTTTCCTCCACTGAAAATACATTCCTATTGCGCTAAACCTATAAAAGCCATAAGTCTCTCTGCTAATATCAGTAGTCAATTTATCTCAGCTTTGATGTTGATCGCGCCTGCTTTACCGAATGGGCTCACCCTTCGCTTAGAAGGAGATATAGTCTCTCTTCCCTACTTATTGATGACTAAGAAACTCATGACTTATTTTGGGGCAAAAGTAGATTTTGAAGAAAAAACATTTTCGATTCAAGCTAGATCTTATAAAGCTAGATCTTTTCAGGTAGAAGGAGATTGGTCTGCAGCTTCGTACTACTACAGTATTGTAGCTTTTGAAAAAATCGGATATCAAATAAAGTTAAAAGGATTGCAGGAAGATAGTGTGCAAGGCGATCAAGCTATCGTGAAGATTGCAGAGACATTTGGCGTAGAAACAATATACAATCCAGATGGTATATCTATAAAAAAGGTGCACAATGCAATCGCCCATAATTTTGATTTCGATTTTATTTTATGCCCAGATTTGGCGCAGTCTGTTTCTGTCATGATGGCTGGCTTAGGGATTAATGGTAAATTAATTGGACTACAAACTTTACGCATTAAAGAAACGGATAGAATATTAGCTTTACAAAAGGAGCTTGACAAAGTAAATGTAGAAATCGAGGATGATAGGCAGGTAGGTATAATGGTACAAAAAGGAAAGGCAGAATTGTTTAAAACCCCATTATTTGAGACCTATGAAGATCATAGAATGGCTATGTCTTTGGCTTGTTTAGCGGTGTTTGGACGTATAGAAATACACCATCCTGATGTAGTAGAAAAGTCTTATCCAAAATTTTGGAATGACTTGAGCAGTATAGGTTTTGAGATAAACGCAATAAGCTAGGCTAGCCTCCTAAATCGATAATTTTGATTTCTACTCTTTGGTTTTTTCTTCTCCCATAGGTGCTGTTATTCGAAGCAATAGGTTCTTGTTTACCATAGCCTTTAGCGCTAAGTTGATATTCAGCTACTCCATTTTGAACTAAAAAGTCGAGCACAGCTCTTGCTCTTTTTTCTGACAAATCAACACAAAAAGGATCTTCACACCGGTTATTGGTATGTCCACCAATTTCAATAATAACATCTCTATTTTGAGTTAAGAAAGCTCCAATGTCTTTTAATGATTTCTCATTTTCTTTCCTAATAACAGCGCTATCCATATCAAAGGTGATATTTGGCAAAACTACTTTTTTCCCTCTTTTTAGGTCCTTACGCTTTACTCCTTCGAGGGTAGCTTCCTCTAATTTAGTAGATGCTGGAACAGAAGGTGTATCTTTAGGAGGAGGCACGACGACGACGACTTCTTGATTTTGTTTTTGGCGAATCACTGTTGTTGCTTGACTCATACCTTCTCTATTCTTTGCTTTAATATCTATTTTATTGGCACCCTTTTTTAAAGGGAGTGTAGCGGTAAGCTCACCAGAAGCTAGGTTAAAATCAAAATCAGTGTATCTCTTATTATTTAATTCGAATTCTATATCGTCTTGATTGAAAACATTCTCCAATTTAGCTTTGATAGCGTAAGAATTCTCTTCCGTAACTGCGGACTTTCTAGG
>CAYZUW010000182.1:0-8506 GCA_964481325.1 uncultured Saprospiraceae bacterium | reverse complement strand
CAGCACTATACAGAATGTATAAAATCAATATTTGAGTCTACTATGGAAACTAGTGGATTCTCAAAGTGGTACTTTTAAGTGCTATGATTTCCTGAGAATAAGCATAAAGCATTTTTTCAATTTGCTTCTCTTCTACCTACTTGGGTCAATTCTATGTTTGATGATATTTTTTCGAATAATTCTTCTGGCTTAAAAGGCTTTGCAAGGTAGTCATTCATTCCTGATTCAATAGTACTTTGTACTTTTTCTGAATAAGCATCGGCGCTTAATGCCATTATAGGAATCTGTTGATAATATGGATTATCTAGTGACCTGATTCTTCTGGTAGCTTCTAAACCATCCATTATAGGCATATGAATATCCATCAATATTAAATCGTATTTTTTCTTCTGAACCATTTCTACAGCTTGCAATCCGTTTTCCGCTAAACCAACTTCCACTTGAAATTTTTTCAAGACTTTCATAGCCACTAGTTGATTCATTTTATTATCTTCAACGAGTAGAATATTTTTACCTTCGATTCCACTTTGGTATATTTTTCCAGAATTAGTAACCTTTTTCGATGGATCTTGAATAGAACCAGTCTTTTTAAAATCTAATGAAAAACCAAAAGTACTTCCAACTCCTGGATTACTTTTTATTTCTAAAGTACTATTCTTTAATTCTAATAATCCCTGTGCAATAGAGAGCCCCAAGCCTGCCCCATCATACGACCTGTTTATTTCATTGTTTACCTGTGAAAAACTTTCTAATATCGAGTTCATTTTATCTGCAGGAATACCTACACCAGTATCTTCAATTTCGAATTTGACCTTTATACTTTTTTCATTATTATCTATGATAGTTGTTCTCAAGATTACGTGTCCCTCCTCTGTAAATTTGACAGCATTGCCGATTAGATTCCCTAAAACTTGTCCAAAAAGCCCTTTGTCAGAATCTATTAAGTCATGCAGCGCTTCTAAATTTTGTTCTTGATATATTTTAACCCTTGGTTTATTGGTGCCAAATTGAAAGGACTCAATCGTCATGTCAAGGAAATTTTGAAGATGAATTGGTTTTCTATTCACTTCTACTTTGTTCGTTGCGATTTTGGAATATATCAGTACTTCATTTATTGTATTTAGAAGTAATTCACCACTGAATACTAATTTCCTTAAAAATCCTTCTTGCTTTTTAGTTGGATTTTCATCTAGCAAAATATTGGAAATACCAATCACAGCATTCATCGGAGTTCTCATTTCATGACTAATTCTAGATAAGAAATTTTCTTTAGCTTTGGATGCCGCTACAACTTTAACATTGGCTTGTTTTATTTCCTCATTTACCTTTAGTAAAGCAATATTATGAGCTGTTTTTCTGCTATACATGGTAGTAATAAAAAAGAGTATAATGATGGCAAAAATAAATGCTACTATTAAAGCAGCAAATTGACTTTCTTGTAGCTTTTGATTAATTTCAAACTCATTTATTTTGTATCTTTTTTCTAAATTAGAAAATTGACCTTTGAGCTCACCATCTTTCATTTTTGTAGCTTCTTCAGTAACCTTGTTGGATACTTTTTGGTACTGTTTTAAAAATTCTAAAGCCTCTTTAAAACGATTACGTTTTTCTAAGATTTTAGCTTTTAAAGCTATAATATCTTTGTTTATTGTAGCGTTCTTTTTTTCATCAAATAAATTGTAAATAATATCAACATTCTCCAGAGCAGCTTCATAATTTTCTTCTTCATATTCTAGTTTTGCCAATGCAAAACGAGTTTCGACTACATTTTCAGTTCCAATATTTAGTTGCACCGCCTCTGCTATAGCTTCTTTAATGAAGCGTCTCGCAATTTCTGTTTTACCTTGTTTATAATATACTTGACCTAATAGAGATTTAGCTTTTATGCTTTCTACATTTGTTTTCTTATAGTAGGATTTTAATTCTAATAGAACAGTTTCAGCCTCTTTTACTTTATCAAGATTGTAAAGAGAAACAGCTTTTGTAATGAGTATCCAATCATAGAAATTGGATCGTTTCCCAGTTGATTTTTCGTATTGTCTGTTGGTTTCTTCTCCTTTTAGTATGTAGGACAAGGCGTCATTATAGCGTTCAGTGCCGTTTAGCATACTGGCTATGTTAGAATATAATGCCGTTTCATATCTGGGCATTTTGTCACCAGAAGAAGATATAACATCTAATCCTTTAAGATATTCGGTAATGGCAGCTTCTAAGTGTTTTTCTTTACTATACGCAATAGCTTTGTTGTTTATTAAACCTATTCTAATCTTAAGCCTCTTTAAATTATGCTCATCTAACTTTTGTTCCGCTAAGTTGTAATAGTATAAAATAGAGTCTAAACTAGAATCTTGAGCATAGTTATAAACTCCTTGTGCATTGTAGTATTCTATTTCTACAATAGGATCTTTGTACTTCTGTTGTAGTTGTTTAAATTCTTTTAGGTAAGATTGTGCTATTTCTAAATCGCTCCAACTGGCGTGAACGACTATAGCACCTAAGAACCAAGAAAGGGAATCTGGAGTTTGTGCTGCATGATAGCTATCGATATAGCCTTGTAATACAGGGTCATCATGGCTACTATTTTCTGCTTTTAAACAGAGAACACTATAGCATATTAAGGTTGTTAGTACTATTCTCTTTAACAACAATTTTTGTATTTGGATCTTTGAGTATTATGAGTCTATTAAACTCAACATTAACTATCCAAAAACTAATCCAATTATTAACATATATGACGAGTATTTCGACAAGCCTTTCTTGTATACTTTCACTTTGAAAATATAGTATTATTTCATAAGGCTAAGTGATTTATTATCACTCTTTTAGAAAGCTAATTGCTGCATTGAGCCAACCTGCAATAAAAAATACACCGCCTATGGGAGTGATCGGGCCAAACAACCATGTATAGGAACTTATCCCCAATATATCTCTAGTAGCCAGCAGATAAAGAGATCCTGAAAATAATAATACCCCTACGAGGAAAAAATAGACAGATAATCTAAGTGAGTGATTACTATTATTAGTGACGATATTTAAGACGCACAAAGCTGCTATGACATGAATGAAATGATATAAAACTCCTGTTTTATAGATGCTTAGTTGTTTGATGGATAATATTTCTGCAAGCCAGTGTGCACCAAATGCACCGAGCACAACACCCATAGCTCCAAATATAAAAGTGGCTATATAAAGTTTCTTATACTGTATTAAATTTGCCATAATATTGGACTTTGATTCTGTGAAACTAAAATTTCATTGGCTTTTGAAAAGTGTTTACATCCCGAAAATGCATTTCTAGCCAATGGAGACGGATGAGCTGCCTCGAGTATAATATGCTTGCTATCGTCGATTAATGAGCGTTTCTTTTTTGCAAAGTTACCCCATAGTAAAAAGACCAAACCACTTCGTTCGGTAGATAGTGTATGTATGACAGCATCTGTAAAAGTCTGCCATCCTATTTTCTTATGTGAGCTAGGATGTCCATGTTCAACAGTCAACATCGCATTTAACAAGAACACCCCTTGCTCTGCCCATTGGGTCAGGTCACCATGATCAGGAATAGAAAACAACACATCTGAAGCTAATTCTTTATAGACATTTTTTAAGGAGGCAGGGATTCGTATTCCCTTTGGAACAGAAAAAGAAAGACCCATCGCTTGCCCTGGTCTGTGATAAGGATCTTGGCCTAGAATGACCACTTTCACATCTTCAAAAGGCGTAGTGTTAAACGCATGGTAGACTTGAGAACGAGGTGGATAGATTGTCTTTCCATTATTGAGTTCACTGTCCAAAAAAGTCCTTATATCCATGAAGTAAGGCTGTTTAAACTCTACCTCTAAAGCCTTATACCAGCTTTTTTCTATTTGTACATTTAAGGTCTGCGACAATTCGGACATATATTCTGAATTTTTTTCAAAATTAACACCCACCATTTAAAAAGTAGTCATGAATTTGTCCTCTTTTTCAATTCTTTGTCTTACTATTGAGAATGATTAACAAAGGTATTGCTTTTATAATATTGGCCACGATGTCCTTCTCCATCATGAATCTTGTTGCCAAAGATCTCAGTACGCTACCTGCCATGCAAGTTGTTTTTTTTCGAGCTTTTGGTACTTTCATTTTTGTATTTCCCTACATGCTTTACAAACGGATTTCCATTATCGGCAATAACCCAATGTTATTATCTTTAAGAGGAATGGTTGGATTGATCTCACTGGCTACATTTTTTATGGCTATTCAACGTATGCCCTTAGGTTCTGCGATCTCTATTAGATATTTAGGACCTATATTCGGAGCCGTACTAGCCTATTTATTTTTGAAAGAAAAGGTAAACTTTATGCAATGGCTAAGTTTTGGAGTAGCTTTTCTAGGGGTGATTGTTATGAAAGGAGTGGACCTCAGAATAGACAATTATAGTTTTTTCCTAATCCTTGCCTCTGCCTTATTTGTTGGGATGGTCTTTGCCCTGATTCGATACCTTGGAGATAAAGAACACATTTTTACGATTATCAATTATTTTATGATGATAAGTATAGTTGGTAGTTTGTTCTCGGTGCCACAATGGCAATGGCCATTAGCATCGCAGTATTTTTCAGTGGTGAGCATTGGTATTTTTGGCTTGATAGGTCAGGTTTTCATGACGCGCGCATTCCAGTTAGAGGAGGCGAGTGTGCTTGCCCCATTCAAGTATATGGAACTTGTCTTCGCTTTGGTCTTCACCTACTTTATTTTTGGAGAAACCTATAAAACAATTGCTTTTCTAGGCATGTTTATGATCATAACAGGAATGTTGCTCAACGTATTCTTCAAAAGTAAAAACAAGAAAGAACTCGATTCATAGCGGGCTTACTTATTTAGACCATAGTTTTTAAGAGGGATTGTTTGGCGCCCATTTCGCGCTATCCGCTTTACTTCGCTACTCATATCTCGGTTCAGCTACATGACTAGATCGGTCACTCCTCGTCCCTCGTCGAGCCCCCTCTTGTCAAAGCTTCACACGATATCTGAGTACCTCCGTGCTCGCTATTATCGCGGGTCGAAAAGAATGATTACTTTTAGGGATTATAAGCTTTTAGCAAGTATACACAATAAGAAAATTAATGTACGAAGTAATCGCTCATTCACCGGGTCGCATCAATATTATTGGAGAACATACGGATTACAATGATGGATTTGTATTGCCTGCAGCTATAGATAAAAGAACCACCTTCAAGCTGCGAAAGAATAGTACAGAAAACCAAGTTCATATCAAATCTATTAATTTTAATACCACGCATCATTTTGAACTAACAAGTTTCGAACCTGTACAAAGAGGCTGGGAAAATTATGTGATGGGAGTCGTGAAAGAACTCCAGAAACTTGAAGCAAAGCTAGAAGGATTTGACGGAGAGTTTGAAGGGGATGTACCCATTGGTGCTGGTATGAGTTCATCAGCAGCGCTGGTGTGTTCTTTGGCTTACGGGTTGAACGAATTATTTGAACTAAACCTAGATACATGGCAATTAATCAAAGTCTCCCAGCTAGCAGAGCATAACTTTGTCGGCATTAAATGTGGCATCATAGATCAATTTACTAGCATGCTTGGGAAGGAGGATCAGGTCATGCTATTAGATTGTCGCTCTTTGGAATACAAATATTATCCTCTTGATTTGCAAGAATACGAACTGATCTTGCTAAATACCAATGTAAGCCATTCTCTTGTAGAATCGGAGTACAACAAGCGACGACAAGAATGCCAAGAGGCGGTTCATATATTGCATAAAAAATCACCTCGCATTCAATCCTTAAGGGATCTTACACAAGTACAATTATATCAGTCTCAGAAAGAATTACCTAAACTATTACATAAACGCTGCAAACACGTCACATCTGAAAACCAACGTGTACATTTAGCATTAAAAAGTCTATTGAATAAAAATTTTAATAATTTAGGACGACTTATGTATCAATCTCATCATAGTTTAAAAAATGACTACGAGGTGAGCTGCCCAGAATTAGATTTCCTTGTAGAGCAAGCAAGTAAAAACGCTTTTGTTCTAGGAAGTAGAATGATGGGCGGGGGGTTTGGTGGCTGTACGCTAAGTATAATAAAGCAAGATAAAACAAGTGAATTTATTGAGCAGGCCTCCACGAATTATTACAATCAATTTAAATTAGAATTGTCTCCCTATTCAGTTAAAATTTCAGATGGAAGTTCCATAGTTTAAATTGTCGCCTTAGCAAAATCAAAACTCAAATTTTTATGGCATTAAACTTTTCTGACGACCCACACCGAAGATATAACATACTAACCGATGAATGGGTACTTGTATCTCCAAATCGCAATAAGCGTCCCTGGCAAGGAAAGATAGAAAAGGTGCATCATCATGCACGTCCTAGTTTTGATGCACAGTGTTATTTGTGCCCTGGAAATATAAGAGCCAATGGCAAGTGTACAGAAGTATATACAGACACTTATGTTTTTGACAATGATTTTGGCGCTATATTGCCTAGTACTAAAGAGGCTCAATTCGAAGATGGATTATTTAAAGCAGATGCGGAAAAAGGGATTTGTAGAGTACTGTGCTTTTCTCCAGATCATTCCTTAACCATACCTGATATGGAGCTTGCAGCTATCGAAAAAGTGATAGACCTATGGCAAGCGCAATATCTTGACTTAGGCAGTAAGTCTTTTATCAATCATGTTCAGATTTTTGAAAACAAAGGAGAGCTGATGGGTTGCAGCAATCCCCATCCGCATGGACAGATTTGGGCGCAAGGCAGTATACCGCAAGAAGTAAGAAAGAAAAGCAAACAACAAAAAGTGTATTGGGATACACACCAAAAGAGCCTTCTCCAAGATTATCTCGTACAAGAATTGGTTGCAAGAGAAAGACTGATTTGTCAGAATGACCACTTCGTAGCTTTGGTTCCTTTTTGGGCAGTGTGGCCTTATGAAGCGATGATAATCCCTCGTCGCCACATTCAGCACATCGGTCTATTAGATCAAGAAGAGAAAAAAGCATTTGCTGCCATCCTAAAAAATTTAACCCAAAGATTTGATTTGCTATTTGAAACTTCATTTCCTTATTCTTCGGGTATCCACCAATCACCGACTGATGGAGCAGACCATGAGGAGTGGCATTTTCATATGTCCTTTTATCCTCCTTTACTACGCTCCGCTTCTGTCAAAAAATTTATGGTGGGTTACGAGATGTTTGCTAATCCACAAAGAGACATCACTGCAGAGATGGCTGCCAAGACCTTACGAGAAATAGGCTAGAGGGCGCTCTTCCAGTGCATTGATAATTGAATTCATATATAATCTATCAAAAAGGTCGCGCCTAGGAGCGCCCTTTTGGTAGCCCAGGGTAAAACCAATTTGGCGCGATTTTCTTTCAAAAATCGTGACAAATTCCAAATGAAGAACCAATCATAATAAAAGATTCAATTACGGTTTAATCTATTTTCCGACCCGTGATAGGAGCGAGCACGTAGTCGCTTAGATAGGGTCTGAAGCTATGGATAGAGATGGCTCGCCGAGGAACGAGAAGAGACGGCTCTATCCATATAGCTGAACCCCTATCTGTGTGACGTAGTAAAGCGGATAGCGCGAAATGGGCGCCAAAAAATCAAATAAACAAACGATTTATTCTACCGAAAGATGTACGGTGCTTAGACCAGCAAAATGCCCCTCAATCATGTCTCCAGGATGAATGAACTCCGCCGAAGTAGCAGCGCCTGCCAAAATTACAGAACCTTCTTCCAGTGCGATTCCATTTTGATGCAGAAGTCTAGATATCTCCACCAAAGAAGCCAAGGGGTTATCCAATATAGCATTGGAGCTGCCCGTCTGCCTTGTCTCACCGTTGATCTTGAGCTCTATGGCGAGGTGGTTTACATCCGTACTAGGAGGCATCCAATCGCCCACCGCGTAAGCAGAAGAGGAGCAGTTGTCTGCAATCACATCCTCCAAAGAAAATTTGAAATTTTCATAGCGCGAATCTATCACTTCGAGCGCACTCCCCACACCTTGCAAAAAATCAGTCGCTTCATCAAGTGTGATGGCACGATCAATACGCTTACCAATTAGAAATGCGATTTCTGGTTCTACACGTGGATGGATAAATTTATGGCTAGGCAAAGCTTGACCACTTTGGTACTGCATCGCATCGGTGAGGCGCCCCCAGATGATATCGTGAACCCCCATCTGCTCCATTTTGGCTTTACTGGTAAATCCTAATTTGTACCCAGTAAGTTTTTCACCACGAGCGTATCTATTGTCTAGAGATAATTGCTGTATCTTATATGAATCTTCCAAACTAATGGTTTGGCCCAAGCTGACCTGTTGCGTTGTATTACTAT
This sequence comes from uncultured Saprospiraceae bacterium, assembly GCA_964481325.1. Taxonomy (GTDB): domain Bacteria; phylum Bacteroidota; class Bacteroidia; order Chitinophagales; family Saprospiraceae; genus JALZVN01. The sequence continues at coordinate 163 of CAYZUW010000182.1, read as the reverse complement.
TCAGGGCGGCCCGGTCTAGTGTATCTGCGATTTCCTTAATGGACTTATTCATATTGAGGCGAAATTTTTTATATGCTCAATGATAAAGACTTTTTCTCATATATTAAGCCCATTCAAGCGGAAAAGCTTGATGGTCTGCCATAAAAAAAGTCCAAAACCCTAG
>CAYZUW010000181.1:0-8582 GCA_964481325.1 uncultured Saprospiraceae bacterium | reverse complement strand
GATATTGGTGTAAATGAATTCTAACATTTTATTTTGTGCACATTGATTTATATCTTCCGTTCCTTCTTCACAACCTGGGAATCTTGGCATTTGCTCTACTTTTTTGTACACTTTTGATTCGTTTGATACTAAGTCTTCTTCTAGAATAGTTTCTACTTTATAGCGCATTGATAAATCCATAATTCTAGCTACCTTTTCAATCGGAGCTTCCTCGTGAGGAGCAACTATGATTGTTTCCCCTTTCATACCCTTCATTAAATCATGGATGGCATTGTCGCTAATCGCCACACCTTCATAGGAAAATGAACCTGATTTTGTAATACTTATTTTTTGTAAATTTTTAGCCATGGAATCAGACACATTGGATTCTGCTATTAAATCTGAATCTTCCAGAAAATCTGCTTTCTCGCACTGTGTAAAACCAAAGATTAAAATTAAGAGCACCGGTAGCATTAATGCATACTTCATTAAATTTTTTCTGGTTGATTTACTTTTAGTCATCATAATAATTCTTTGTTTTAATTGTGAATGAAAATGATTAGCCATCAATAGCTGTAAACTTGTATTCGATTGGCCTAATAATAAAAGTCCATATTGCTTTGTAGATGTAGATTCTAGCACTCTATCATCAGCAAGATATTCGTGGACTGTTTTAATTGATTTTTTATACAAATAGATAAGCGGGCTACACCAAAATATAATACTTAACACTTCTAACAATAATACATCGTAGCTATGCCCACCTTCAATATGTGCTTTCTCATGCAAAAGGATTCTTTCTTTGTCTTCATCAACTAAATCATGTTGTTTACTGATAAAAAGCAGATTGAAGAATGAAAAAGGAAGATGTAACATTTCAGTATTCACATGCTGGTATTCTGGCAATCTCGTAATTTCTGACCTTTTATATAAGCTATAAATATTGAGTAAGCCATAAATAAAACGGAAAGAAGCTATCGACAAGCCCGCAAGATAGAGTCCGAACAAAATAGTCATATAGTTTATAGCACTCTTATCGGAAGCTGGAGCAATAGCCGCAATTTGATCAGATAACAAATCCAAATTCAAAGGAGCTATGTAGCTTACCGTCTCTACTGGGACGTAGTATGTCAAATTTTCCAAAAAAGGAATAAACAAACCAAAGCACAAAGTAGACAACAAATATTTTCGGTTGAGTTTGAAGAAGGTTTCCTTTCTCAAAAAGGCAAAATAAATAGTATAAAATGCCAGCCAACAAATACTTACTTTTAAAATATACTCTAGCATGGTTCTTATTTTTTATTGGATAATTTCTCTAGTAATTCTTGGAGCTCCTGTGCACTCAATTCATTTTCTTTCACTAAAAAAGAAACTAGGTTATTTACTGACCCATCAAAGTAGTCTCCCACCATTTTCTTAATGGTGAAATTTGAATAAGCGCTTTTTGTAACAATAGGAAAATATTCATGTGTTCGTCCATAGGCTTTATGGTCTACAAATCCCTTTTTCTCGAGTATTCTTACAATCGATGAGATGCTGCTATGAGGTGGTTTTGGCGTGCCTAAATCCTCCAGTATATTACTTACCGTGCATCTTTCTAGCCGCCAGATGATCTGCATGATTTCTTCTTCGGCTTTAGTTAGCTTTTTTTCATTACTCATAATCAGTAAATTGTAAATAGATTTATTTTGTGCCTACTTTACTACTTTCCATGAAATTCCATATCTGGCAAGGTGTAGTTGTACTTCAAAAATTTATCTAACCAATTGATAATTTCTAAATCTACTTCTTCTTTATGCTCAGAAAGACCATGATCTCCACCTTCAAAAATTTTGAGTCTGTATGGTATTCTATGCTTTTCAAACTCTAATGCAAGTTTTAATGAATTAGTAGATTTTACTCTCCAATCTGCATTTCCATGAAGCATTAGGATAGGTACGTCTTTTGGAAATTTGTCAATAAAATGTATAGCAGATCTATTCTTCAATTCCGTTTCTTTATTTTCATAATAATTAGGAATCAACTCCGCGTATACTTTTGTCTCCATTTCAGGACGGTCGATTACTGTCAAATCTGATGGTGCACCACCTACAATCGCCGCTTTAATCTTATTTGTTTGAGTAAGCGCGATATAAGTCATCATACCTCCCCTGCTCCAACCATACATTGCGATTTTATCCGTATTTGCTTTTTCTACTTCTTCAAGAACATCTATTAAATTAAGTACATCATTTACGTCTTTTCCACCAAATTCTTCTTTCCCTTCACCTCCAGCATTTCCGCGATATTGGCTTGCAATTACTACGTATCCTTCTTTAGCAATTTTTCCAAGCGTTATAGCTCCCGATGCAGCTACTAAAGACCCAAAATTTCTATTTCCTCCTCGATTGTATATTACACATGGATATCTCCCATCTTTCTTTGGTGTTACCATTAACCCATTCACCTTTAGTCCATCACTCATGTAAGTAATACCAAAAACATTAATATCATCTAAATACTTAAACTCTTTCACCCATTCGCCCTTATTTTGATCCATTAATCTTGGATAGATAGGATACTCAGACCAATCAGAAATTTCTTTTTGATTAATCAATAGCTTTGATTCTTGGGCACTGCAATTTGAAAAAACAAAAAGCCAGCAAAGAAGATTTAAAAATTTCATTACTCTATTTTTGCATGTTTATATATCAAATGTAATATTAAATAATAAGCTATGCAACTTATTTAATAGTTTTATAACGTATTTATTAGTTATATAGGATAAAGCACTGGTTTTACACAGTATCCAGCCCAAAAATAAAATAGCACAGGAACTGAAAAAATGAAGTATTTAGAATATTTAGTATCCTAAATAAGGAAGAAAATCCTGTTTAAGAGCTACAAGAAAGCATAGAACAGCCCACCTTATGCCTAGCCCATTCTGGTCGTTTCGCAAACCACTTCTCGTTTTCAGGTTGCTCGAGATATGGTGACTGTAGCATTTTATAGAAAGTATCAATCAGGGCATAATCCCCTTTATCAGCATCATCAATAGCTAATTGAGCCATGTAGTTTCGAAGAACGTATTTTGGATTATACATATTCATGTTGATTTTGCGCTCATAGTCAACTGCTATTTCTTTTTTGAGTCTTCTGATATAAGCGACAAACCAATCCAACCATTTCTTGGTTTCGGTATCCCCTAATTGTTCTGCATTATAAAAAGCATTCCCTATTTTTTTTAAGGCATCAGCCGCAGCATCCTCTTTTTCAACGTTGCTTAATAAGCGAAAGAAAATGGTCATATCTGTTTCGATCATTCCCAAATTATCCTCCAAACTTTTTATTAAGAGTAGATCTGCTTGTTCTTGAGTAGCCAAACCAATTTTCAAACCCATCATACGAGTATACCCATAAGCAAATTCCATTTTAAATCGCTCTAAAGATTTTTCTAAAGGTTTTACATCTTCTATAATTAGGGCTAAGGCATTTGCCAATTGGAAGAGATTCCACAGGCCTACCGTTGGTTGCTGACCGTATTGGTAGCGTTTATGTTGGCGATCTGTGGTGTTTGGTGTCCACCCTTTGTCATATCCTTCAAGCCAACCATAGGGTCCATAATCAATCGTCAATCCAAGTATGGACATATTATCTGTATTCATGACACCGTGCACAAATCCAACCCGTTGCCACTCGATAAGCATCACCATAGTATTCCTTACCACCTGATCAAAAAATTCACAATAGGCCTTTTCACCTGATGTTTTGATTTGAGGATATAAATGTTTGATTGTATATTCCGTGAGTTGCTTTAGCGTTTCTTTATCTTCACGACTAGCAAGTATTTGAAAATTGCCAAAACGGATAAAACTTTCAGCTACTCTACATACAATCGCTCCTTTTTCATAAGCAGGATTGCCATTGTACATCACATCGCGCATGACTTGATCTCCACTCAAGCAAAGAGATAATGATCTTGTCGTAGGAACTCCTAAATGAAACATGGCTTCACTACATAGATGCTCTCTGATAGAAGAGCGCAATACGGCTAGACCATCTGCTGTGCGAGAATAAGGCGTCTCTCCTGCCCCTTTGAGTTGCAAAGCCCAACGTTTATCCTTTGCTATGACTTCCATCAGATTAATGGCGCGACCATCTCCTAATTGTCCTGCCCAGTGTCCAAACTGATGTCCTCCATAACACATCGCGTATGGCTTTGACCTTGGATATGTTGTAGCTCCTGAAAACAAGTTTAAAAAATCTTGGCTTTTGATGTCTTCTTCAGAGAGACCAAGTGTCTCTGCCATACCTGTAGAAGCATGTACTAAAGACGGCTTGCCTGGAATACGAGGTTTTGCATAGGAAAAGCAGGCCTTTTCTACTTGACGTCTACTGTTCTCTGTATTTTTATCTGCAGGCAAGTCTTTGGAAAAGGTATCGGAAATGTGTAAGTCTAACATGGTGTAAAATTAAGCATAATGTGGGTAGCAAGTGGATACTCAGAGTGAATTTTATAGTCATGACATTAGGAAAAAGTGAAACAGCAAAAAAAATCAGCAAGAGCAGAAAATCAGCAAGAGCAAGAGGAACAGCAAGTTCAAGTTGGGAAAATTTGATCAGTCCATACTTACATACCTATGATGATGTCGCTAGTTTACCAATCTTCTTCAAAACATTTGTCTATTCATTTGTATTTATTCATAAACGATACTATTTAGCCTATATTTATTTTTAATTAAGAGTTCACTGTGGATACCAGTGGATTTCAAAATAAGAATTCATACCTTATGAGTTCAATTTAGCGCCAAACACGGATTATGATTAAATACTTATTCATTCTACTCAGCCTTTTTTTTACTTTTACTCTTCAAGCACAAGATGAAGATATTATTAAAGGAGATATTCTCGTCAAGCTCAAAAAATCAGTAAAAGTTGAGTCCTTTATGAGGAATTTCAGCACCTTGACCAATACAGAAATAGAATTTAATGTTGAACGTCGGATTTCCAAAGCTGCGAATCTATGGCTGTTACACTACGACTATAGGAATTTGGATGTGGAAAACGTTTTGACTCAAGTTCGAGCGCATAAAGATGTATTGATTGCTCAACATAATCATACTAATGTAACCTTACGTACGACCACGCCCAACGATACTCAATTTGGTACTCAATGGGCACATCAAAATACAGGGCAATCTGGAGGAGTGGTGGATGCAGACATGGATACACCAGAGGCATGGGATATTTCTACAGGTGGAACCACCACCCAAGGGGATGAAATAGTCGTGGCTATTGTAGACGGAGGTTTTCAGACAAATCATCCTGATTTGTCTCCAAATTTATGGGTGAACACGGATGAAATTGCCGGTAATGGTATTGATGATGACAATAATGGTTACATAGACGATATAAATGGTTGGGACGCCTTTGGTAATGACGGTACCCTGCCTGCAGACAATCATGGAACCCACGTATCGGGAATCGCAGGTGCCGCAGGAGATAACAACCAAGGTGTATCTGGAATCAATTGGGATGTAAAGCTTATGATGGTTGCAGGTTCTTCTGGTAATGAAGCCATTGTGCTAGCTGCATACGGATATGTTTTAGATGAACGTACGTTGTACAATAATACTTCTGGTGTGGAAGGCTCATTCGTAGTGTCTACCAATTCTTCCTTTGGGGTCGATTTTGGAGACCCTGCTAGTTTTCCACTTTGGTGTGCTATGTACGACGACTTAGGTATGGAAGGCGTTATTAGCGCAGTGGCTACAGCCAATTTGAATATAGATGTGGATGTTTCAGGAGATGTTCCTTCTGCCTGTATTAGTGATTATATGATTGCAGTAACCAATACTACAGACGATGATGAGAAGTTAACAGGAGCAGCATTTGGACTTACCCATATTGACCTCGGAGCACCTGGTACAACGATCTTATCCACAACAACAGGTAGCAATTATGGCAACTTAACAGGGACTTCTATGGCCACTCCTCAAGTAGCTGGTACAATAGGTCTTTTGGTTTCCGCAGCATGTGATGACTTTATAACTGATTATAAAAATGACCCCGGTACTTATGCACTAGACCTAAGAGATGCCATTCTAGATGGAGTAGATCCTAATACATCTTTGAACGGAATCACAGTAACTGGAGGGCGCTTGAACGTATACAATGCTATTACAGAATTAAATCCAGGCACCAATGGACAATGTACATCAGATTTTACATTGACAAGCAGCCAAACTGAAGTCGAAGTTTGTAGTCCAACAGATGCAACCTATACTATAGATGTTAATTCATTAGTTAATTTTTCTGATCCTGTAACTCTGAGTGTCACAGGGCAACCCGCTGGAACAACTGTTACATTCTCTACTAATCCTGTAACTCCAGGAAGTAATGCAACCTTAACCATCTCTAATACTGCATCGGCTACCGCTGGAGTATATACCCTTGATGTAACGGGTACTTCTACTACTACTCCTAAAACACTAGACCTAGTACTCGACATTCAATCGAGCACACCAGGCGTAATCAGCTTACAAACACCACCAAATGCTGCTACAAATGTTTCCTTGGCAACTGCCCTTACATGGTCTCCTGCTGCAAATGCAAATACGTATGAAATTGATATTGCTACAGATGCAGCATTTACAGCTATTGTGGAAACTAGCACTGTAAGTGACACCACTTTTATACCTACAAATAATTTAGTGTTCAATACAGTTTATTACTGGAGAGTCACACCAAGCAATCAATGTGGAGCAGGCACTGTTTCACCTACATATAGTTTCACATCACTCAGTGTGGTGTATTGTGCAGCTAGTGGTTCTAATGGAGATGAAGAATGGATTGAAAGTGTAGAGGTTGCTGGTGTAACCAACGTATCTGGGACTAATGCTGGTTATGCAGACTTTTCTAATATAGTTATAGATGTTGAATTAAATCAATCCTACGATTTTACATTGACTCCAGAATGGCTGAATACTCAATTTGATGAATATTGGGTGATTTGGATAGATTATGACAACGATGGTGACTTTACAGATGCAGGCGAGCTAGTCTACGATGCAGGAAGTGCTAACCAAAACGTGCAAACAGGCTCTTTTGCCATTCCATCCACTGCGACCATTGGAAATGTGCGAATGCGAATTGCCATGAGATTCAATGAGATGCCCTCTTCTTGCGGTAGTTTCAATTTTGGTGAAGTCGAGGATTATACCATCAATATCATGGATCCTGCTGCCTCTAACTGCCCCAACGATGTCGTTGAAACGGGTACATATACCAATGGAACTATTGAAGTCTTTGAGTCTAATACTTTCATTGACTCAGATGCTATTGTTGAACTTGGTGCCGATATTACTTATGATGCAGCAAACTGTATTGAGCTACTACCTAATTTTGAAATACAATTAGGTGGTGAATTTGAAGCACTTATTGAGGGTTGTGGAGGTGTTGTTTTTTTAAAGGATGACGAAGACAAGAAGCAAGAGTGAGACAGCAAGAGCAAAACAGCAAGAGCAAGAGCATAGAGCAAGAGGGGAACAGAAAGAGTAAACAGCAAGAGCAATTCAGTAAGAGCAAGAGGAAAAAGAGCAAGAGTGACAGAACAAGAGTAACAGTGCAAGAGTACTCACTCTTTAAACATGGACATTCCATTATTCTTGGACAACAAAATATTTAATTCTGAATTTGGATAAGGATTCAAAAGGAACTTTGAAATTCACATAAGGTACATACCTTGCCTCTTAAAATATTTATTCTTCCTTTTGACTTGAGAAACGGTTAATCCTAAGCTCCGATAGCGCCCAACTCTACACCTTCTGAGTACGCTGCCTGAATTCCATTTTCGCTAAAAGATTGCTTGATCGCGCCGTACACTTCAAAAGTGGCATCCCAATAATTATCTGGGTGAATATAGGGTCTAACTGCTACTACAATATTATGACTATCATAAGTGACGATTCCTATGTGCGGCACGGGATCTTTCAATATAGAATCACAGCGATTCAAAGCCTCCTGTATCACTTGTTTTACTTTCGGGAAACTCTCCGCATAGGGCATGGTCACTTCTAGTTCTAAACGTATATTACCTTCCGTTGAAAAGTTTGTGATGATATTATCTGTTACTTGTCCATTAGGAATGATAAGTGTTTTATCATTGGGCGTAATTAGAGTCGTATTGAATATCTGAATACTTGTCACCTTGCCAAAGTGATCTGATACCTTCACCCAGTCTCCTACTCTGTAAGGCTTAAAAAATAGTATGGTAAGCCCAGAAGCAAAGTTACCTAAGAATCCTTGTAGCGCTAATCCTACCGCAAAACCAGCCGCCGCTAATACACCTAACAAAGTAGAAAATTCAAAACCAAGTATACTTGCAGCAACTAAAAACACAACAGCTTTAAGCAGTAACTCTACCAGCGAATACAAAAATTCAGTGATTTCTATTCCGAGATTCGCTTTTTCTAATCCCACTTTGACGACCTTACTTAATTTTCTCACAATGAATAAACCTATGAAAAGAATTAAAATAGCTGCTACTAGTTTCGGTACGAAGACTACTGTCCAGTCCGTAAAATCACCAATATATTTTTCAATTTTTTCGCTGTCCATTTAGT
>CAYZUW010000180.1:0-8600 GCA_964481325.1 uncultured Saprospiraceae bacterium | reverse complement strand
AACTAGGGATTTACGATAAATTTTATTTGGAAATTATATTTCTAAGCGACTTTGCTTTCTGCAGTTTGGACACTACGGAGCTTATCTAGTATGTTATTTAGACTAGTTGCTTCTTCTGTAGTCAAGTTGGCATAGATGCTTTCTACATACTGATCTACACCTTCTAATCTCATAATATAATCGAGTCCTTCTTCTGTGATGGTCACATCTACTAATCGCTTATCTTCAGAACTAGCTACTCTATTGACCCAACCTTTGGCGCTCAGTCTCTCCACAAGTCTAGAAGTATCTGCCATCTTTTCGATCATTCGTTTTCGAATGCACTTAGTGGATAGTGGCTTATTAGCACCTTTAAGTATACGCAATACATTGTACTGCTGTATAGTGATTCCATGAGGCTTAAAAAAGTCCTTCATTTTTAGAGAAAGCCAATTATGTGTAAAGATTAAATTGACTGTTGCTTTTTGGAACTCACTTCTAAAGGGTTTAACCTGGTTTATATCTTTTTCTATTCCCATTTGGTATAACTTAATAGATTTTCAATTATCGCAAACCTGCACTAATTGCTAAGGCTTGTAACTCTTTTCTTGCAAAAAAGATGCGACTCTTAATTGTTCCTAGGGGAATGTCTAACTCATCAGAAATTTCTTGGTAGCTAAGCCCCACGTAATACATCTGGAATGGAATTCTCAGCTTGTCTTCGATGCTATCCATCATCTTGTTTAGCTCCTCCATTTCAAGGTTCGAAGTACCATGGTTTCTGATAGCAGTATTTTCTTTACTCGCTTCAAAATAAAAACTATCTGAAGGAGCAGAAGTCACTGCATGTCTTTTTTTGCGACGATACTCGTTGATGAAAGTATTTCTCATCAAAGTCATGATCCAAGCTTTAAAGTTTGTTCCTATACTAAACTTGTCCTTGTTCTTAAGCGCCTTGAATACCGTCTCCTGAAACAAATCTCTAGCGTCGTCCATGTTCTTGGTAAGCCCTAACGCAAAAGATTGTAGGGGATTGTAAATAGAGTCTATGTGCTGATAAAAATCTTGCGTACTCATAAGTATTTATATTTTAGTTTCTTTTATTTTGTTCTGCGGCGCAACATCATTGTTGCAACCTTATTGTTACAACATCAAAGTTATAACATTTAATAGCTTTTCACAAGTATTTTGGGAAAAAATAACGTTATAACATTAAAAATTATTTCAAGTTGCTGTAAATCAATTATTTACGGCAGAAAAAATATTTCTTTTTCTCTTTTCTTTCGATTTTATAGTAAAATTAAAGTTCTATAAGGTTCTCTATTTGATCGAAATTAGGGCTCACTGCGCCCTATATATTCTAGTTGAATGGAAAGTAATTGTGGTATAGCCTATAATAGGATGCTATAAAAAGCTCAGCGAGAGGCAAAATTTTGCCTCTCGCTATTTATTGAGCCATATGTAGGGAATTGGCTTAAGGGGTATCGGTTAAGGGGTATTCGGTTAAAAGGGGTATTCGGTTAAAAGGAGCATTTGAACATTTGGTAACTGTGGTCTTTGGGCTTATAGCGAATCAAATTCGCTGCTTACACAAAATTATTACTCGAATAATTATACTATATATGTTATTGCAACCTGAAATATAAGTCTCCCTATCTCAACCCTGCGCGTAGCACCATTTTTTGCAGTTCTTTTTTAGCAAAAAATATTCTACTCTTTATCGTACCTAATGGCGTCTCAAGAGCATCTGCCATTTCTTGGTAACTCATTCCTAGGTAGTTCATCCAAAAAGGCTGTCTAAGTTTTTCATCTAAGGAATCAAGCATGGCCATTAATTCTTGCATAGCCATATTGCTCTCTCCTTCATTAGCCGCTGCCGATCTCGTATTTGTAATCATTTCTAAGCTATCATCAGCAACCGTCTTCACCTTGCTTCTTTTCTTTTTTCTGTAATTGTTGATAAAGGTATTTCGCATGAGCGTAAGTACCCAAGCTTTAAAATTGGTCCCAATTTTAAATTTGTCTTTATTCTTGAGTGCTTTGTAAACGGTCTCTTGGAATAAGTCTCTACTATCCTCTAAATCTCTTGTTAGGCTGAGTGCAAAATTATGCAGAGGACTATTAATTATGTCTATCTGGTTATAAAAATCGTTCGTACTCATCTGTATATAATGTAAAGGTTTGGAGAAAAATATTCTATTAATTTATTGTCTTTTAATCCTAATTTCTATGTGGCTTTTCTCATCTTATCAAGGATTCTATTTAGCATATTGGCTTCGGCAAAAGATAAATTTTCATAAATGCTTTCAACATGCTTTTCTAATCCTGCTAATCCTGCTATATGATCTAAGCCTTCCTGCGTAATAGTCACGTCTACTAGTCGTTTATCATCAAAACATGCTTCTCTTTTTACCCATCCTTTCAAACTTAATCTTTCCACTAATCGAGAAGTATCAGCCATTTTCTCAATCATCCTTTCTCTGATATCGCTAGTCGATAAGGGTTTAGCAGCTCCTTTCAAAATTCGGAGCACATTATATTGTTGCACCGTTATGTTATGCGACTTAAAAAAACTTTTCATTTTTAAGGCCAACCAGTTATGCGTATACATAAGGTTGATGGTTGCTTTTTGGAATTCACTTCTAAATGGCTTAGTCTGATTAATATCGCTCGCTATCCCCATAAGTATTTTTATATTTTTTGTTCGATTAATTTAATTGCAATCAGTCTTTTTAGTCCACTTTATCTCAAGCCTGCCCTTTTAGCAAGTACTTGAAGTTCTTTTCTCGCAAAGAAGATTCGACTTTTGATGGTGCCCAATGGAATTTCTAATTCATCTGAAATCTCTTGGTAACTAAGGCCAGAATAATGCATCTGAAAAGGAATTCTTAATTTATCATCAATACTATTCATCATTTCGGTCAATTCTTGCATTTCTAGATTAGAAGTACCCTCATTTCTAACAGGCGCAGAAACTTTATTTGCTTCAAAGTGAAAACTATCAGAAGGTGCAGAAGTCGTATTATGTCTTTTCTTACGTCTGTACTCGTTGATAAAAGTGTTTCTCATCAAAGTCATAACCCAGGCTTTAAAATTAGTACCAATTCTAAATTGATCTTTATTCTTTAGTGCTTTGAAAATTGTTTCTTGAAACAAATCCCTTGCATCGTTCATATTTTTAGTAAGCGCCAAAGCGAAAGATTGAAGAGAGCTGTATATCGTGTCAATGTTCGTATAAAAACCTTGTGTACTCATTTTTTATGATTTTTAAGTTCTTTTTATTTCGATGTTGCAACTTCATTGTTGCGACGATAATGTTATAACATCAAAGTTGGAACATTTGTTATTTAGACCCAGGTTTTTTTTTGAAAAAAGATGGTTGAAACAGGCTTTCTATCTCATAATCTATTGAATATAAGACATTTAAATTTTTTAAAAATTATTTATTTTTATGAACCTTCCCGTAGAAATTAGGGATAAAGGGTGGAATTTTGAGCCGTCCCACTCACCAAAAAGCTGTATTTCTTGGCCTGCTGCTGCTGCTAGTAGGCCCCATTTTGCATTTTCTGAGCAAAAACAGGGAATAGCATTGAGGGATTTGTCGATAATATAGATTTCTTGATGTTTGAGTTGGATTCTTATTTCTTTCAAGGAGACTGGAAAGTGAAATAGTACAGGATGGGCAGCTACTGCTAAAGTATACGCTTTTAGAAAAGCATTTAAATCCTGATATGCAGCAAATGAGCTGATGAGTTGTGAAGTATGCGAATGTGCTTCGATAGCAAGCCTTAGCTTGTATGCGCCTGGATACACCCTTGCATCTCCTTTAAATGATCGGCCTACTTGCCAATTTTGCATAAAATCTTGCTTCCCCCATGCATAATCCAATATTTGCCCCATGAATTTGGTTCTTTGACCTTGGATCCAAGTTCTTCTATAGCGAATGCGATCTTCTTCGCCATGTACTTGACCGAGCACCAACCAATCATCTGAAATCAGCTCTGCATTAACAAGATGCTTTTTGGTAATATTGTATCCTGCCGCTTTCAATAAAGACAAGGCCATGCTTTCGGGTAGCACATCTATTTTAGATAAGGACTTTGCGAGTAGATAAATCTCACTGATAGCATCGATGATGTACTCTTCTTCTTCCTCCGCAATTGCATTTTTAACATGTTTAAGTCGATTACCTATCCCAGACAGTTGGGCATCTACCATTCGTTTGCTAATACTGTCCCAAAATTCTTCGGGCTGATTGTATAAAGTGGTAATCCCATTATTGACAACATCTGCTAGCCATACGATAATTTCGTTGGCGCCTATGCGCATATTATTTATTCGACTTGGATTTGGAAAGTAAGGAGAAGCGTATGTAGGTAAAGGTGCCATACATTAAGCTGGCGTTTTTTCTTCTTTTGTGTCACTAATGCCTAATTGAGCAATCGCTCTAGCAGAAGCGGTTTGCTCAGCACTTTTTTTATTAAAGTCATCTGCATAGGCAACTTGCACTCCATCCACAAGCACAGCAACTTTAAATCTATCTCGTTTTTCGAACTTATATCTCGCTACTACTTTGTAGCCCACATTTTGACCATGTTTTTGACAGTATTCTAATAGCTGAGATTTGTAGTTTTCATCGACCTCTTCTAATTGATGAATGTCTATATAATTTCTTAACATTCTTTGTACGACAAAATGCTTTGTTGCATTATAGCCTTTCTCCACATAAACTGCACCTACTAACGCTTCGACCGCATTGCCGAGCATAGACTTGCTTAACTTAGTGGTATTATATTCTGCTAGCAACATATCGAGCCCCATCTTATCTCCAATATCATTTAGAGATTTTCTTCTTACGATTTTGGATCTCATTTTAGTAAGAAAGCCTTCATTTCCACTTGGGTATTTATTAAAAAGGTATTCGGCAACGATAGTTCCTAATACAGCGTCTCCAAGATATTCCAGCCTTTCATTATTTCTAATGGCATACGATTTTTCAGAATTATTGGACTTATGAGAAAAAGCCAATTTAAATAGATCCAGATTTGCAGGCGTAAACCCTAACAGCGGTCTAAGCTTGTTCACAAGAACTGTGTGTTTGGAAAAAAATCTATTATAAAACCTAAATAAAAACCGCAATATTAAATGTTAATATAAATAAATGTAAAATGTGTTTTTCGAGTTGTACTGGTTTAAGGAGGTCTACTTCCGTTATCTAAAAATAACCTAAATCGTAATGCGCTTATGAAAAGCCTGAATTATCACAATCTCCTTGTCCTTCGATGGTACGAAAATTAGCTTTCAGAGTTCACAAAATATCTTTTTTATGAGAACTTTTTCAGGATTAAGGAGGAATTATGTCCTCCAAAACCAAAAGTATTGCTTAATACCGCATTTATTTCTCTTTCCTGAGGGGTATTGAAAGTAAAATTTAACTTTCCATCAATAACTGGGTCATCCGTAAAATGATTAATCGTTGGTGGCGCAAACTGCTCTTTCAGGGCAAGGATACCAGCAATAGCTTCTACGGCACCTGCTGCTCCTAAGAGATGTCCAGTCATAGACTTTGTGCTACTGATATTCAGCTTGTAAGCATCTTCATTAAAGACATTTAAAATAGCTTTGGTTTCAGCAATATCGCCAAGCGGTGTAGACGTACCGTGCACATTTATATAATCTATATCCTCTGGATTAAGTTTTGCATCTTTCAAGGCAATCTCCATAACAGAGCTAGCTCCTATACCATCGGGATGGGGAGCAGTGATATGATGCGCATCTGCTGTAGCTCCACTTCCAGCAACTTCTGCGTATATAGTTGCACCTCTTTTTTTGGCATGTTCATACTCTTCTAATACCAATGCGCCACTACCCTCTCCAAGTACGAATCCATCTCTTTCTTTATCAAAAGGCCTCGAAGCAGTGGCTGGATCATCATTTCGTTCACTCAATGCCTTCATAGCATTAAAACCTCCAATACCAGTAGTCGTAATAGCTGCTTCAGAACCTCCAGTAATAATAATATCTGACTTGCCCAATCTAATATTATCAGCTGCAACAGAAATAGCATGACTTGCAGATGCACAAGCAGAAACGGTGGCAAAATTTACCCCTCTAAAACCGTATTCAATAGAGATATAACCAGCTGCAATATCAGGAATCATTTTTGGAATCATGAATGGATTGTAACGAGGTCTTTTCCTACCATTCTTTTCAAAGTCTTCAATATCTACTTCTAAGGAACGAAGCCCCCCTACCCCTGAAGCCCAGATTACCCCTGCTCTTGTGGGATCGAATGTGGAATCCATAATTCCAGAATCTGCAACTGCTTCCTTTGTAGCGGCCATAGCAAACTGAGAAAATCTATCCATTCTTCTTGCTATCTTTCTATCCATAAAATCATTCGGCACAAAACCTTTTACTTCACAAGCAAACCTTGTTTTAAAGACTTCCGAATCAAATAAGGTAATCGGGCCTGCGCCACTTTTACTATTCTTGAGTGCATCTGTAAATTCTGCTATATTATTGCCAATGGGTGTCATGGCGCCAATTCCTGTAATAACAACTCTTTTCATGATTTGTCTGTAGTCGAGCTTAATTAAAAAATCCACAAATCACCAAAGCGATTTGTGGACAAATTGACTTATAAAATGATTATAGTCATATTCAAATATTTCCGCTTTCTTAGTTAGTAGCGGACTGCTTTTCTAGATAATCTATTGCATTTCCAACTGTTTGGATTGTCTCTGCTTCTTCATCTGGAATAGAAATATCAAATTCTTTTTCAAATTCCATGATTAATTCTACAGTATCCAAAGAATCTGCATCTAAATCTACTGTAAAATTAGCTTCTCGTGTAACTTCTGATTCGTCTACACCTAACTTGTCTACAATGATTTTTATCACCTTGTTTGCAATTTCTGACATATTTATTGCGATTTTGTGCTGTTTGCCTGAGCAAACAAAAATTATATAATAAGATACAAAGAAAGTTATAAGAACTGCAAATACCAAGAAAATGATATAATTAAGTTCTTCTTAACCAATCCCATTTAAAAATAGGGCCACAAACAACTGGTTTTGAAGCCATTTGTACTAAACATAGGGTATTTATTAAATTTTAAAACAATATATAATTGTATTCACTAATCTAATGTCTGAGTATATTTTAAGTATTTTTGTAAAAAAAGGAAAGAATGGAGATAGTTGATCATCAAAATACCAAAATATTAGCAACTGTAGGGCCCGCATGTAGCTCATATGAAATGCTGCTTGAACTTGTAAAAGCAGGTGTCGATGTATTCAGGCTTAATTTTTCACATGGTACTCACCAAGACCATCAAGAAGTCATTAGTCGAGTACAGTATATCAATGAAAAGTACAATCTACATATTGGGCTTTTAGCAGATTTGCAAGGTCCAAAGTTGAGGGTAGGGAAAATTGAAAATAATGCCCTCGAAATAAAGCCTGGTGATGTGCTGACATTCACTAATGAAGAATGTATTGGTACAATTGAAAAAATCTATATGAGCTATGCTCGGTTTGCTAAGGATGTAAACGTCGGAGAAAAAGTACTCGTTGATGATGGCAAACTTTTACTAGAAGTAGTCGAAACTAATAATAAAGATAAAGTAAAACTTAAAGTTCTGTTCGGCGGAACCCTTTCTTCAAACAAAGGCGTCAACTTACCTAATACTAAAATCAGTCTACCTTCTCTTACCAAAAAAGATAGAATAGATTTAGACTATATATTGACGCAACCTTTCAATTGGATTGCATTATCATTTGTGCGCTCAGGAAAAGACATGAAAGACTTAAGAGCCATTGTAGAAAAAGCTGGTCACCCTGCTAAACTAATGGCAAAAGTGGAGAAGCCTGAAGCGATTGAAAAAATCGACAAGATCATTAAAGCCTCTAATGCCATTATGATTGCAAGAGGTAATCTCGGCATTGAAGTTCCATTGGAACAGCTACCTACTTTACAGAAAAAGATAATTAAAAAGTGTATTCAGCGTGCACGACCTGTAGTAGTTGCTACGCACATGATGGATAGTATGATTAACTCTCCTATGCCTACAAGAGCGGAAATAACTGATGTTGCAAATGCAGTTTTAGATGGTGCAGATGCCGTGATGTTAAGTGGAGAAACTTCAGTCGGAAAACATCCTGCTAAAGTTGTAGAACAAATGAATAAAATCATTACGGAAGCAGAATCTGCATATGATTTAAGATATAGACCTACCCCATCAAAAAAATCTAGCACTTTCTTATCTGATGCTATTTGCTTTAATGCAGCAACAGTTGCAGAAGAAGTAAAAGCAAAAGCCATTATTGGAATGACTAGCTCTGGCTATACTGCTTTTAAAGTAAGTAGCTATAGACCTAATGCTAAAATCTACATATTCTCAGAATTAGTACAAATGCTTTCTACTTTAAATCTAGTTTGGGGTGTAAAGTGCTTCTACTATGATAAATTCACTACTACAGATGGTACTATTGAAGATGTAAGTAAAATCTTAACCAAAGAAAAGCATCTTAAACCTGGAGATGTCGTAATTAACACCGGAAGTATGCCGCTCAAAAAGCGATTTAGAACTAATATGCTGAAAATCACAGTAATAGAA
>CAYZUW010000179.1:0-8628 GCA_964481325.1 uncultured Saprospiraceae bacterium | reverse complement strand
AGATGCTTCAAAAATTGTATCGTCATTCGGATATTAGCACTACGATTAATTATCAGAAGGCATTTATGTTTAAAGATGCGGATGATGCTTTGGATGCGGTGTTGAATTCATAAAATCTCTATGCATTGTGTAGAGTTTTGACTATTTTGAAAAGTCGTTACGCTGTCACGATAATTATTGCGACAGCGTCGCAACAATCTAAAATAGTAATTGTCTCTACAGCGTAGTGACAATTTAAAGCGAAATTCGGAAGTGGATATAAGATTGTGTCGACACCGTCGACACTTTCAATTGTGATGGCGTTTTATTCTTGGTCACTCAATTTCCAATGACCTCCTTTTGCACCACCGATGCGGGCAAGCTTTTTCTGCTCTTGTAATTTTTTCAAGTTTCGTTCTATCGTTCTTTCGGTTACACCAATCTTACTTGAAAGTTCAGGAATCGTTATTTCATTATTTTCAGCAATCAAATCAAGAATTTTCCCCGACGTTTTCCCCGACGTTTTCCCCGACGTTTTCCCCGACGTTTTCCCCGACGTTTTTTTACCTTTAAAAGTAATCTGCAAACCTGAAAATTCATTGGTGAAGACGGGAGTAGGGAGATTATGCTTTTTGCACTCCTCAATAATCTTAATCGTACCTCGTCCCCAAGCTTCAATCAGTCCTGCTCTAAAAAATGTAGTAGCTATATCAGGATTAAAGGGCATAGAAGGGTGATTGACCAAAAGCTTTTTAATAGTCAAAGGGGCAGGCAGTTCACCTGCATTCCAAATAGAAATATGGTCATCATAAACCTTGATTTGGATAGGATTACCAGAACTATAATCTTTATGGGAAACTGCATTTAACAAGGCTTCCCGTAAAGCAGGTTCAGGGTATGGGTATTCTTCTATCCGACTAATTCTCTGATAGCGAATTTGAGCTTCCATATATTTAGAGAGAAGTAGTTCCATCGTCTTCTCAACCTGTTCAAATAAGAAACCATGTACTTCGTCTTGAAAGCGCAAATCTGTGTCTGTACGGAAATAACCAATTTTTATATAAGCTCCTGTAAAGAATTCTTCAGGATCAGGATGAAAAAGTAGGATAGCTGCTCGTTTTAAATAATCCTTTTCATTTAACCGAAGTTTGGAAATCAGCGTCTTTCGGTTTTTCTTTAAAATGGATTTATCTAAACGTTTCGTTTGCGTTGCTTGGTTCTTGAAATAAGTAAATGCCTCAGCACTTAAATCCTTTACTGAAATATGAGGTACAGGAACACTATCCCAATTCTTGCCTTGCTTTTGGAGTAAGAACCTATTCAGTGCTGCTCCTTTTAACTCTTGTTTGGTACTTCCAGTTCGGTAGTGAAATTGACCTTTATAGTTTACAGGAAACGGGTAGGAATCAACTTTGATGGAGAGCCAGTCTTTTCCATTCGTTGTTTGAAGGTTGATGTCTGCTAATATCCCTAACACATCTCTAATCTTATTTGGCAAGTCTTCCATTAGCTTTTCTGCATCGGGAATCCCAACAATAGTACCACTATCATCTTTGCCGATTTCAAGAACACCTCCCTCTGCATTGGCGAAGCCACAAATCCATTTAAGGTACTCATCCCTCCAAGATTGCTTCCATTCTGTATTTTGATTTTCTTTCATAGTATATCTTACACTTGTAGTGCTCTAAGAATAAGGATAATTGAAGGAGAAAGGTATTGGAAAAGAAATTTTCATTACGTTACCACGACAATTACATAGTTACTATTTCTATTTGTATTTAGCTGCTCGTCTCATCTGAGCGGCTATTCCTGTCGTATTATATCGCCATCTAGCCATTTTCTCGCTAGTATTAAAATGCTCTGCAATCTCAGGAATTCCCATACCTCTTTTTGCAGCCCAAACTAATCCACTTCGAGGAATTAATATACATCCTGAAAGCCAATTTGCTTCTTCTTCACATTCTTTTGGGAATTCTCGAATAAGACCAAAACTTCCACCTGTGGGCATTGATGAAAAATCATGCTCGCAGTCAATATGACTTATTTCATGTGCAATAGAACTGTTGATTCTAGCTTGAGAATGAAAATGATTATAAACTAATATGTTTCCATGTTCGGTATGTAAGATAGTAGCTGAAAATTCTTTATAACCGTTACCAGAAGAACTGAAGACATTGAGGTTTTTGTCTGAAAACCCACATTTACACAAACTATCTATTTGAAGGACACATATACCAATATGTTCAGCTAATTGAAGGCAATCAACTGGCTCATTAAATTTTAAGCCTAGCTCTTTTCTTAAGGCTAGGCTTCTTTTCTCGGCTTTGGTTTTAAACCCTCTTACCATTAGATTTAGTTAGAATTTCTGAGTTAGCATAAGCAATTTCAATCATTTGCTTTAATGCACTAGCAACATCTTTAGAAAGAGTGCTATCTGCCCTTAAATGATAAAGAATTTCTTTTTTATGGTTTTCTTCTTCTTGTTGAAAATCTGGAGCGAACTCACTTGGATTGACTCCAAGCCAAGCACAAATCTTTAGAAAGGTAGATAAATCGGGGATTTTACCTTGTTCAACCCTCGAAAGAGTTGAGATACTGACATCGCCAATTGCTTTTGCAGTATCTCTAAGGTTCATCTTGCCCCTCTTTTCTTTCAACATTTTTGATAGTCTATCAATATCAATAGAAGCCATTTATCTGTTTTTTTCTCAAAGATAAAAAATATTTCTCTTTGATGAAACTATTTTTTACTTACCTTTGTTGCATTAATGAGAAATATTTCTCAATAGTAATATGATGTTTTTATATTATTCAAAGAATAGATAATATTAACGGACTATTACATGGTTATTTGATCAACACCAAGATAAAGATTGGTCAATAATAAAATTTACTAGCAATGAGTTTTTTACAAACGGAGTTTAATAAATTCCATGAAGCGATTAAGTTAAATGACATTGAAGACAATCAACCTTTGCGAGATAAAAGAGATATGTTGGTTGGAGAGCTTGAAGATTGGGGCAAAGAAAATGACAAGCCTGAGTTCAAGCGTATTAATCAAGGTAGTTACGATTTTGGAACAGGCGTAAAGCCTTTAGGGACAGATGATTATGATATTGATGTGGGGATAATTTATGATTTAGATGTTGACGAATATGAACCAGTTGAAGTTAAGAAATGGGTAAGAGATGCCTTGAGTGGTTATAATCGCACAATTTCAATAAAATTTCCTTGTGTGAGAGTGCAATATCATAAGGCGGGTGAACCATCTTATCATGTTGATTTTGCTATATATGGCAAAAAGTATAACCTTTTAGGTTTCTTCAAATACTTATGTCTTGCAAGAGGTAAGGAGTTTTCTACTGATGAATACAAATATTGGGAGGAAGCAGAACCTGAAAAACTAAAAGAAATCCTCAATGAAAAATTTCCAGATAAAGAAGAAAGATACCAATACAAACGTTGTATCAGATTTTTAAAACGATGGAAAGATAAAAACTTCACAAGTAATGGTAATGCTCGTCCAAATGGTATTGCAATGACAGCATGTGCTTATCATTGGTTCGAACCAGAGACTGAAAATTGGAATGGTGAGAGGGAATTAGATGACTTAACTGCCCTGACTAATTTAGTTGAGCAAATACGATGGAATAATTACGGCTTGGATGTAACATTGCCCGTGCTTCCTGGTAATCCACTCTTCGAAGCATTACGAGTTAACAAAGCTCATGAAGATGATTACATCAAAAAAATGGATAAGCTATATAAGGCATTGACCGAAGCAAAAAATGAGACTGATCCTCATTATGCTGCCAAAAAGCTTAAAAAGGTTTTTGGTGATGACTTTCCAGTACCAGCAAAAAAGAGTACTGCTCGTGTTACTGGAGCCCCTGCAATAGCTCCTTCAACTGAAAGTGCATGATGTTAAGTTGCAATGAAATTTACGAACTTGTTCGTTCCACAAATCGATTTGAAAACCTTACCTATGTTGATTCCCCAGCACTTGGTATATTAGTTTCTTGTACGGGAACGATAAATACCAAGTCTGGAGATGTGGATTTAAAGATTAGCTTTCGAGATACCTTTCCTTATAGTAAACCAATTATTCAAAGGTTAAATCAAGAAGGTACTCAAGCTATTCCGCATGTTAATCGAGAGGGTGTTGTATGCTATATTGATGACAATAATTATGTTGTTGATTTCACTAACCCATTTGGGATTATAAATGAAAGCATTGAGAGAGCTATTAAGATTCTAGAGGTTGAGGAGAGTCAAACTCAGCAGCAAGAATTTGTTGCTGAGTTTAATTCTTTTTGGCAAGATTACTCTAGTGCGATGCGTTGCTTGTCAATTATAACCGTGAAACAAAGAATCTCTAAAATTGCTTGTTGTTTTACGCCTAAAAATTCGATACTTGGAAATAGCAAGAAAGAGATAAACGAGTATTTAGGTCGAACAGGTCAGGAATATATTCCAGGACAATTAAGTTGGCGATCAGCCATTTATATACCGTTACCTGCTGATACAAAGATTAACTTACCCCCGCTAAGTAAATTTTGGACAAAAGAACAAATGTGGAAGTTTATAAAGGCAAATGTTAGTTCATGGGGTATTTCAAAAATCAATCAAATATTATGCAGGGATCGTTTTCAACCCTTAATTTTTAATTTACCTATGGAAGGAGAAGATAACATTCATTTTGGTGTTTATTTTGAGAAAAGTAAAGATACTCTAAATGCTGCACCACTTATAATTGAGCGATTAGATAAGGAATTTACGTTCCCAAGAGCAGGAGCGAAATCATCAATCCATGAAAAAAAAGTATTAGTAATAGGGTGTGGGGCAATTGGTGGATATATTGCTATGAATCTTAGCCAACTTGGGGTTGGTAATCTCACCTTGATTGACTCACAGGAGTTTAGTACCTCAAATGTACATCGCCATGTTCTTGGAGTTAAAGAAGAAATATTTTTTCCTAAAGTTGAGGGACTAAAAAAAGAAATAGAAGGTAAATTTATTCATACTTCGGTGAACGCTATTTCAGATAGTATTGAGAACTGTATCAGAAAAAAGAAAAACGTTTTTGAGAATGCTGACTTGGTTGTAGTTGCAACAGGCAATCCAAGTAGTAATTTTTGGTTGAATAACTTTCTATTACGAAATCACCCTAATCTCCCAACCATTTATACATGGTTAGACCCATATGGTATTGGAGGTCACACTTTAGTGACTAACAACAATCAAAAAAAAGGATGTTATCAATGTCTTTATAAATCTGATCCTAAATTAGGTATGTACAACATGGCGTCATTTGCAATGAAAGGACAATCATTTTTAAAAACTCAATCAGGTTGTGCAGGATTATTCGTTCCCTATAGTACATTGGATGCCCAGCAAACCAGCATACAAACAGTAAGAGTCGCAGTTCGAATTCTTGAAGGAGATGAAAAAGAAAACCCACTTATTTCATGGAAGGGAGATAAAACAGATTTTGTATCTCATGGCTTTCAACTTTCAGCAAGATATAACCAAAATAATGAAGAGTTATGGAAAAGAAGAAATCAATATCCAAATCCAAAATGTCCTATTTGTGGAGATCAACCAAGGGAATTGTATTTAGGCGCATTGAGGGAGGCAGGTTAAAAATAGCGAAAGAAGCATTAATCATTTTTGAGAATTTCATTCAAGATGAGCACAAGAAAAAAGAAGCAGGAGGAGTTTTACTAGGACGAATGATAAAAAAATCAGATGATGTAATTATTGATATGGTAAGCCCACCTCAAAAAAAGGATAAACGGAAACGTACTTTTTTTAAAAGGAATAACGAGCATCAAAATATCATAAATCAAGAATGGGAAAAAAGTGAAGGTACATGTAATTATCTAGGTGAATGGCATACACACCCAGAGGACAATCCTTCTCCTTCAGGGGTGGATTTAAAAAACTGGAAGAAGCAATTAAAAAATGCGATGTACGAAGGGGATACTCTCTTTTTTATTATTGTCGGTATTCAAGAAGTAGTTGCTTTTGAAGGAAGTAAATCAAAATTAACAATTCAAAAACTTTTAAAAAATGAGTAAAACAAAAATAATAGAAAAGAAGGGATTCATTGTAATACAGCATGCGGTTTTAACTGAAATTTCTGATAAAGAATGTGAAAAGGTAATTTCTGAAAGCCAGAAGGATGAGGATATAAGGCTTTATTTTGAACATATAAAAATTAGACCAGTTCCTGACCATATCTCGCATAAAAACATGGACGAAATCAACTGGAGAGAAGCAGCAGCTATTCAAGAAGCTTTCGTTGAAGATCAATTAAAACCATTGTTAAAAAAGTTTCCTGATTATGAGGTAATTTATTTCGGAGCATCTCCAATTCCTTTAGCAGTTCATTTAGGGTACTTAATGGAAGATTGGCGAAGAGTTAATATCTTTTTAAGACATCATAAAGAATCCGAAGATCAACGTTGGTATCAAAACCTAGATAGTGAAAAAGTACCATCATTGCCACTTTTAGTGAATGGGATACCGAATGACACTTATGAGATTAATGATGATGTAGTTGTTAAGGTTCAGGTATCATATGCAATCAATGATGATGAGATTAAAAAATCTATAACTTCGGACGTTGCAAAAACGATTAGTCTAAATTTAGAAAAACTACAATTGGATTTGAACTCTATTCAAAAATGCCATGAAATTACAGATCGTTTTGAAGATGCTTTAAAAGCAGTAGTAGACAACCTACCTAATACTGACACAATTCATTTGATTGCAACTATACCTGTTGGACTAGCTTTTTTATTTGGAAGAAAGATAAGGAGTAATGTTAGTAGTCCAGTCCAGACTTACCAGTATAATAAAAATGCCGACTTCCCTTATAATCCAGTTCTAGCAATAAATCAATCGTATGTTGGATTTACTCCACTAACTGAAAAAGAAATTAAAAAGGCGAAAAGTATAAGGAAGTCTTTTCAAAAAGGTAGTTGGCAGAATTTGCAAAGTATGATGCGTAATAATAAAGAACAATCTGAGAGAAACCCAGAAGATTGTTGGCTGGATATAGTATTGGGGAAAAAAACTCCGAAAGGAGATATGAATACTAAATACTGGAAGGATTTACAAAAATTAGAGGAGACCGCATTAGCTGAAAAACAATTCATCTTAAAGGAAGATATTGATGGTTATGAAATAGATGATAAAGAAGGAACATGGGGTATTGGAAATCGCATGATTCATGATTTAAACAGAAGATTAACAAATACTAAAGATGTTGATAGAGCGATACGTGTAGTACTAATTCATGAAGGGCTACATTATTATCAACATAATTTAAGTCAAGTGACAGTTGAGGGCATTGGACGGTTTCCTAAAATTGTTGAGGATGCAGATTATCAAGCTGATATATACGCTATTCTATATGAGTATGCTTATTCAAAATTATATGCACCAACGGATATAGACAATAATAACCTAGGTAGGTTTTTTGCAAAAACACTAGATATTGCTTTAGCAGCACTTTGGTCTTTTAATGATCCAGGGGTTACAATGAAAGAAATTCAAGTTAGGCGACTTAATCGTTTTCTAATTTGGTATTGGCAATGTGTGGCATTAAGCGATTCCCGTGTGAAAACCATTGAAGATGTAATCGGTATATTAGCGACAAAGCCTGTGATTGAGATTAAAGGTCTATCATTAAGAACTGAAGGCGAAAGAGTAGAATGCCAACTAGAAAGATATGTGGAATCTAACCTAGAAATAGGAATATTTATTAACAACAGAATCTTTCGTTCAGGAAATACGGGTTATTTAAGATTGCCTGATTTGATAAAAGGATTTCGTGAAAGAGATCACCAGTTGATAAAAGATTTAATAGAAGGGTTTTATAGAGGTGTTATGAATCAGAGATAAAATTGTAAAATATAAACTATGCCAGATAATTTAAATTATGGAGATAGAACTCCTGAAGACATATGTTTACTGTGTAGAAGGAACACCGAAGAAAGTATAGCAAACTCAAATGCAACGAATTCTCATTTTACACCAATGGGGATGATACAAAGTAATACTGGTAGAAGAAATTATGAAACTACAGTTACCATCAATTTAGGAGGAGGGGAAACTTATCAAATATATTATGGTAGATCGAATCTGCAAAATGACAATCCTGAAATTGGAGATGATCCACATACAGCGGATTATATCTTTTGCCAAGAATGCGAAGACAAATTGGCTAAGGTTGAAGGCTTAATGATAGATGTTCTTAACAGGAAACTTAGACATCCAAATCATAGCCAAAATTTCCCGACTACTGTATTATCAAAAACTGTTTCATTTAAAGAATGTAGGCAGGTAGATAGCCTTAAATTCAAATTGTTTATTTACTCTATTTTATGGAGACAAAACCTGCAACAGCAGCTTGAATTTAATGGACAGGGTATCTTGAAAGATGCAACCGAAGAAAAATTGAGATTGGCAGTTGTGTCAGGTCTTTATGATGGTACTGAGGATAATGAACTATTACATAATTGTTTTCCCTTTTCTATTATAACTGCAAATGAATTTAGTGATACAACTAAGCATCATATCTCTCCGCATGTTAAAAAAAATTATCCAGAAGTTTTTTGTGTGAATGAGTACCTAGTAATG
>CAYZUW010000178.1:0-8674 GCA_964481325.1 uncultured Saprospiraceae bacterium | reverse complement strand
TAGACGGCAAGGTATCTACCATAAGCACATCATCTACGTTAGCTGCGGACAATAAAGAGGGCAATAATAAACCCACAATAAAAATATATACAATTGTAAATTTGCCTCTAGGTGGGTGGAGGGTATAATTTGCCATGAGAAATTTTTCAAAGACGAAATAAATGGCAAAATAATCTCTGCCTTGATAAAAATATCACAAAGTGTATACCAAAAAAAGGTGCTCTCGAATTCAAAATCAAAGTCTATATAAGCATGTAATCTAATAGACACATTAAGATCCAAAGTTTCTGAAAAGTTATTCTTACTAAAACCGGCAAATACGTCCAGCTAAAGTGTCGTCTTAAAACAGCCCAATTTCAATTAATAATATCAAAATAGACCATCTCAATAAAAAAGCGTCTCCAGCCCATAAAGGCTAAAGACGCTTTTTACTATCTCGATTTGAGCAGTTTAGTTGATACTAATCAACTCTACTTCAAATACTAAAGTAGCGAAAGGCCCGATAAGATTACCAGCGCCTCTCTCTCCGTATGCCAATTCTGAAGGGCAGTACAATTTCCACTTTGACCCTGTAGGCATCAACTGTAGTGCTTCAACCCATGCAGCGATAACACCGTTTACTGGGAAGGTAGCCGGCTGACCTCTTTCTACTGAGCTATCAAATACAGTCCCATCTATTAATGTACCGTGGTAGTGCGTAGTTACTTTATCTGTTGCAGATGGCTTTGGCCCAGATCCTTCTTTCAATATCTCGTATTGAAGACCAGATGGCAATGTTGTTACCCCTTCTCTTTTTGCATTTTCTGCTAGGAATGCTTCTCCTGCTTGAACGTTGTCTTTGTGCATTTCTTTTTGTTTCATTTGCATATGATTACTAAATAAAGCGTTTGCTTCGTCCACTGTCATTTTAGGCTCTCCAGACAACACGTCTGAAATAGCGTTCGCTACATCTGTTGGTTGTACTTCTTCCAATCCTTGTTGCTTGAAATTTTGGGCGATAAGCACACCTAGGCTATAACTTAATGAATCCATTTTCTCCATTTTTTGCGCCCATACATTACTAGCCAATGTGCTCATAACAATGATTGCGATTAATAACTTTTTATTCATAATATTAATTTTTTCTAATCTATTAAAGCGTCCAAGACGTAAACGAAGCGTTTTCTAAAATCGTATTTCGATGGCAATACGAAAGAGATTTCTTTCGAGTAAATATTGTCTTCTTTTGATTAGGCGCGCAAATATAAGTTGGTATTTCCTATTTTTAGCAATTTTAGAGATATATCCCTATGAGTACGAGAAAACAATTGAATTTTGAGGATTCGAGGCCCCAATTGGCAGAGCGAATCGACAATATCAAGGACAACAGGCTACCAGTGAGCCTACTTTTGGATGGCCTACAAGATGCACTGAACATAGGAGGGCTATTCAGATCAGCAGATGCAGGGAGGATAAAAGAGATTATTCTATTCAACTGCCCAGTGGATTTCAGTCATAAAAAATTTAAGAAAACCGCTCGAAGTACGCTTAAATATGTTCCGTATCGTATTATTGAAGGGGAAGAAACATTGCGACAATATGCACAAGCCAATACCCTTGTATGCCTTGATCACACCAGCGACAGTACTAATCTATACAGTACAAAATTGGATAGCAACATCACTTTAGTTTTAGGTAATGAGAAAAGAGGGACTTCGCAGTTACTTTTAGACCTATGCACTCAGGCAGTACACCTACCCATGCTAGGCGTACAGTCGTCTTTAAACGTTTGCACCGCAGGCAGTATAGCTATCTACGAATTATTGAGTAGATCAGATCTCGTCTAGTTTGATTTTATTTCGGATGGACTTGAGCATGGTAATAATCAGAACGGGTAGCGATTTCACATCTTTTTCTAATCGACTGGTACTTTGCACTAGAACCGTGTCTAACCAGTTTCCATCTTCCGGATAAAAGTTTTTAAACTCCTGCCAGGTATTTGACATTTTCCCAATAGTATTGACGAGATTGATATTGAACCCTGCTTGCAAAATATCATATACCACAATAATATGCAAGGTGTCAAAAAGGTCAACCTTGATGCGCAAGAAAAAATACTGCTCTAATAAACTAGCATCTACTGGGTAAGTAGACCACGTAAACAAGGGATAAGCAAATATCTCAGATTCTATTTGCAATTCTAGTAGGCAATCTTTAGCTTCATTCAATTTAGCCAATGATTTTTCAACAAAAAAGTTATCGTGGTCCAATTCATCTAAAGACTTCCACTTCATTGAATTGAATGACTTATAGCTAAGATTTCCAACCTTCTTTTTGTACTCAAACCTAGGCGATGCACTCAAAATATATCCTGGGTAATAATAGGCCAATCCCTTCTCCTTGGCGTACTCTACTTCCACTAGCATAGAGTATATACCCATGCTATACTTTTTATACTCAGGATGATAAATACCCATGATGCTAGCCATACTCTCATGCCCCATGTCCACAAAACTAACAGCGACTAAGGTATCTCCATCATAAAACTTACACATCCTGGAATCAAAAATTTGATTGTTTTTACTCCCTTCTAACCATTCCGATAGTTCACCATTAAGATTGCCTTTAAAGCACTCTTCTTTATAGATAGCGTACAGATCCTTTACTTCTTTGCTCAATTCTAGTTCCACCAACTCATGCCTAAATTTACGATTATTCTTCGCTAATAGTTTACGAGAAGACTTGCTAAGTATATGATTATCTAGAGACAAGCGCGTACGGATAGTACTATTGGGTACCCCTTCTATGAAGGTAACAGGGCTATGAAACATAGATTTACCACTACGGAAATATCCCAATGACAATAGCTTATCCATCAGTTTGGGTGCGTAATTGTTAAGCGCGATATTATCCCCTCTTATCATATTGTGGCTTGTGGATAATGTTTTAAAAATACTTCTTTGACTTTTGCCCAATCTTCTTCTGGATCAAAGCCTGCTTTATCTTCGAACAAAACATTAAAATAAGGCTTTTTATCATAGTTGCCATAGGCTCTACTGTGTACCTCCGGATTTTCATTGATATAGTCAAAATGAATGTCATGTTCCTTAAAATACTTTTCGTAGACCACTATTTCACTTGGATGTGAACAAGTGAAAATAATACAAATGATATCCTCCTGTTTAGTAATCATCTGCATAACCTCCTTTACATTAGGATAAAATTCCAAAGGAACTTCACCTGTAGACCAATTAGGAATAATCATGGTTTCATGAATATCAAAGCCCCAATATGTCTTGTCCCAATTTTTAGCCTTTTTACGGGCTAATGCCTTGTCTATAGCTTTCGTTATCATATTTAATGTTCACAATGAGTCGGTAATCAAGCTTTAAATTGCTGGCAACCAGGTCGTTACAGCAATTTGCACTAGTTCCATAATCGCTTAACAACCAAGAGTTTACTGCTAGTTGATTCATAATATTCAAAAAATCACCAAACCATTCATATTCTATAAAGCACAAAATATTCAAAATGTCTTAATATATCTTGAATGGCAGGTCAAATGCTATATATTTTTTCAAAAAAGCGTACTTTTGTCCTAAAGATTAATAAGATGGATAAGCGAAATAAGATATTTTTTTGGGCGATTGTTGCAGTGGTGACACTTGGTATGCTAACACGTTTATTTGGCCTACCTGCTAATGTATCTCCTATGCTTGCTGTTATGCTCCTTAGTGTGGCATATATTCAGCGTAAAAGTATAGCATTGCTATTGCCGCTAGGTCTATATTTCTTAGTTGATTTGTACCTCAATAATATAGTTTATGCTGAGTTTTTTGAGGGCTTTCAGCTTATCGGAGATAATGGTGTTTACATGAGTCTTTTTCTTATGCTACCTATCTGCGCGATCATACTCAAAAAGGTCTCTATCCCTAGAGTACTAATTGGATCATTTGGAGCAGCCGTTTTGTTTTTCTTGGTTACCAACTTGTACTCCATGATGACCCTTCCTCAGTATACAAAGGATTTTTCAGGATTGATGGAAAGTTATACTGCTGGCGTTCCATTTTTTAGAGCTACATTGGTGAGTACTATGGTATACTCAGCAGTGTTTTTTACAGCAGCAGAACTCTACTTAAGTCGAGCAAGTTTAAATTCAAGCACAGCTTCTAAAACGATCAAGCTTAAAGCATAGTGCCAAAGTCCCCCAAGCAAGAATTTACCGAAGGCAAAGATTATTACATCGAAGATGGACTCTACGTTTTTACAGCTTCCTATCTTTTAGAAAGGGGATACTGTTGTGATAACAAGTGTAGACACTGTCCATATCGAGATTAAATAGGATTATGTTTTGGGCGCCCCCTTTGCTCTGCTACATAGCTTACCCACAGGTCGGGCTTCTCCGGGCTCGCTAGACGCTCGGTACCTCCGCTGCGCTACGGCACGCTTCCTTCCTGTTATGGACTTCCGCTAAAGCTCCAGCCCATACCAGTCAGTTGCCCCTACATATCCCTGGCGCACTAATCGTAGGCTGAAGTTTATCAATCCTACATAAGCCTCCTTGCCAATGTTGAATTTTCAGTCCAATCTGCTGCAATTTATTGAAAATGACGATTTAATTTGATCACCAAAGACCATATTAGGTAAAAACGTACATATTATTGATTTTATCTGAGGTACCAAACAACCATCGAATCAAATATAGTGTATTGGTAATAAATGCAAAATCATAAACCACGAATCTCGATTTAGTTGTAAAAAATAGGCTCAACAAGACACTTTCAGACAATCTATACATTCCTCCATCAAATAAGGAATTAACTAACACAGTGGTATTAATTTTGAATAATCTTATAGCATAGAATTTTATTATATGAAAAATATACTTTTACTCTTTACATTTTTGTTGTTGATTGTGACGAATGTAATGGCTCAAGATGTCGTATCCTATCGATTTACCGACCTCCAAAATGAAAGATATGTGATTAGAGGCGATGCATTCATTGAACAGCTCTCAGACGGAAGTAGTCGACTAAGGCTATCAGAAGACTACCAGACGGCTTGGGGCCCAGACGTAAGAATTATTTTGAACAACTCTGTATCTCCATCTGGATCGTTTGAAGTGGTCAACCTTACCGATATCAATCACTTTAGTGGTGCGTTGACAGTGCCTCTTCCCGCTGGTTTTAATATTGAAGAATATAACTTTGTGGTATTCTTTTGCATTACATTTAATCAACTTTGGGCTTCAGGGCAACTCGGAGAAGTAATGGGTGACAGTCCTCCTGCTACCTGCCAAGAGACCACGACCTTTGGGAACGCTGGAACTACCAATTATGATATCTGCCCTAACGATGGCATAGTTGATGTATTTGCTCTTTCTAACTCTAACAATCTGGAAGCGGGTGAGGAATATGTATACCTCATTACGGATGAAAATGAAATCGTGGTTGATTTCACAGAAGACGATTACTACAATTTTGAAGGTAGTTCATCTTCAGTTAGTAGAGTATATGGAATGAACTTTAGCGGCGACCTAAACATTCTTGTTGGACAGAATAGAATGTCTTCAGGAGCAAGTGATTGTTTTGAGCACTCTAGTGACACCGAATTTATAACAGTTACCAAAAATGCTTGTGAAGCAGATTTTGAATGTGAAGCCACATTGACAGCTACTACAGATTGGATGACCAACATAGAGATTTGCCCTAGTGATGGTGTAAATGACATGGTAGAACTTAGAAACAATAGGCTATTTGAGGCAGGTGAGCATTATGTATATCTGATTACAGACGCCAATGATATTCTACAAGAAATCGTGGAAGAAGGGTTCTATAATTTTGAAGGAAGTAGCGAAAACGAACAAAGAGTTTACGGGATTCACTTTGATGGCACCCTCAACCCTGCTATAGGTCAAAACAGAATGATGACTACAGCCACTGGCTGTTTCGTTCATTCTGGACAAGATCTCTTTCTCACTGTACAAAAAACAGCATGCGATTCTGATTATACCTGTGAATCTAGCTTGACAGCTACTACGGACTGGGCAACATCTGTTGATATCTGCCCAAGTGATGGGCAAGATGACATCATAGAACTCAGGAATAATCTTTTCATTGCTCCAGGGGTCAATTACGCCTACTTGATTACCAACCCTGAAGGCATACTACAAGAAGTAAGTACTGCGATGACTTTCAATTTTGAAGGAAGTTCTGAGGAAGAACAGCGCGTATACGGCATTCACTACGATGGTACTTTAAATCCACAAATAGGGCAAGACAGAAGAATGACAACAGCCAGTGGTTGCTTCGAACATTCAGGAGACAATTTGTTCTTAACTATCAATAAAACGGCTTGTGCCTTTGAATGTGTTGAAACACAAACTGCAACTCAAAATGGTTTAACGAATATTGATATATGTGCCAACGATGGTCTTAGTGATGAAATCTTTTTACAAAATAATGCTATGATACAACCAGGAACAAATTATGTATTCTTGCTAACAGACGCCAATGAGATTTTGCAAGAAATAATTACAGACAATGTCTACAACTTTGAAAATACAGGTGTAGAAGAACAGCGAGTCTATGGTTTGAGCTTTGCTGGAGAACTTGATGTCAGACTCGGACAGGATAGAAAGTTGACTACCTCTTCGGATTGTTTTATTCACTCTAGGGACGATCTCTTTATTACCATCAACAAGACTGCTGCTTGCACCACTACTTCGACTGTAGACAAGCAATTGGCTAATCAGATAGATATATTTCCGAACCCAAGTATTGGACAAGTCAATATTGTATACAGAGATTTGAGTATACAGTTTGACCAGATATCAGTATTTGATATAAGGGGAAGAAAAATTAAAGAAATGAATAGTGCCGAACGCTTATTCATCGAAAATCCTGGGGTGTACTTGATTCAGTTTTCAAACTCCGAAGTCACTACTACCAAAAAGATAATGATCCAATAATAAAAGAGGAGTTAGGTTTTAGTGAGCGGGATTGCTAATGACTATACAAGTGTCCCAGTCCTCGCCGTGTTGGTTTCGAATAACATAAATATTAGACAAAATGAGTAGTGCAAAAGCAATACTCATTTTGTCTTATGATATCGCTCGTCGAGGTTTTCAACCATTGCGTTAAGACAGAAATACAAATAAACCTCGGAGAACTTGTCTCGACTCATTCGGGAGGTGACATTATTATAACCTCGGTAAGGCGTATCTATTCTGGGTGGAAGATGGGATTCGAACCCACGGTCCTATGTAAACTCAAAGCGATGCGCCAACAAACTGTAATACAAACAAAATCTACCCTACTTAGCAAACCATTTCTTCACGACTTTCTCTGCCTTTTTATTATTGGGTGTAAATGCATTATTATCAACGCCTCGGTGATCTATGTAGGAAGGAAATTTCCACCAAAGAATTCCTTGGCACCAGGACTCATCTTGGATGCCATCGAAAATGACTTCGTAACATCTCGCTTGATCTTCCTGGCTGATTTCGAAATCTTCCTCGGCGTGTGGATTTTTCCAAGGCATTTCAGTACTTCTGAAACCAATCTCAGTGAATACAATTGGCTTTTTATGTACGATGTGGACTTTTCTAATTTTGTCTTTGACTCTTTTGAAGTTTTCTCTTAAGTCCTTGTCACTTGGCTTGTCACTTTTGCTCAAAGGGTAATAACAATTCAATCCAATAAAATCTAGCTCATCCCAAAACTGGACTTGCTCAAATTCATAGCCCCAGTTGGCTGCATAAGTGATTTTACCTTGATACAATCGACGGACACTTCTGAATATTTCTCGCCACTTTTCTTCTTGTTGTAAACTCGCGTAGGCAAATTCTACACCGACACAAAACATCTCTATATCGTGTATCTCTGCGATTAAAGCAAAATGTTTGATCCAACGGTGATAGTACTCGAAAAAAGCATCCCATTCCTCTTGACTATCCATCTTAATATCACCAGGCCAAGACCCTCTTAACCATATTTGTGGTTTTAACATAGATGCCATACCCAGTTGTTTGGCTTCGTAGGCCGAATGAACAATCCCTTGTACATTTTCAGAACCTGCATTTCTAGAGATACGCAAAGGAACAGCCTTCTTAGGGTTTCGCATACCCGTATAAGGCACAATCGCAATGGCATTAGCGCCCAGACCAGCTTGCTTCTCCAGTGACTTTGTGGCTAAATTGGACAAGTATCCGTTATAAATGCTATAGCCCTCATGCGCAAAGTTGAAGCCCTTGAGATAAGTACTTTCTATTTGCTTTCGTACTTTTTTAGGATGTTGCTTAACTAGTTTTGCCAAATACGATTGCCATTCTTTTTCTAACTTTTTCAGTTCATCAGTTGTAGCGGAGTTCCAATCTTTATACCTCGATATAAATGCATCCTTACCCCAATGGTCCACTAAAAAAGAAACCAAAGCTGCGGACATAGATTCTAAAATAATGGGTGATTCATACTCTAGTATACCTTCGTCAAAAAAATGCGCCAAAGGCAATGCATTCTGAGATTCTGCTAATCTGGCTGCCCAATATCGATACCCTTCTCTCTGATAATGATTGGTAAAGTATACTGCCAGACCTTCTTCTAACCAAGGCAAAGTTGTTTCGCCAATAAGCTCTCTAAGAAAGAATATGTTCTCCTTCTGCAGAAAATTATTCTTGTATTTATCATTGTATACG
>CAYZUW010000177.1:0-8726 GCA_964481325.1 uncultured Saprospiraceae bacterium | reverse complement strand
AGCTCCTGAAAGCGATAAACTTCTACGAAGCCTTAGAAACCAATCCAGAAGTTCCCCCCTTAATCCTAACTCCTAAAACCTAACCCCTCCAAAAAATCACTCATCAATCTCTCCCAATTTATGCAGTACAGGAAGCTGACCACCATAGGTGCGGCGGATGTTTTCGTCATTGAAAGTCGTCTCGGTAGGCCCGTAGGCGATGAGGCGTTGGTTGAGCAAGATCACATCGTCGAAGTAGTCTTTGACAGAACCCAAATCGTGGTGTACGACCAAGAGCGACTTGCCCTGCTTCGCTAGCTTTTTGAGGATGGTGATGATTTTTTCTTCGGTCAAGATATCTACACCGACAAAAGGTTCATCTAGGAAAAATATTTGTGCATTTTGACATAGGGCGCGCGCGAGAAATACCCGTTGCTGTTGCCCACCAGAAAGCTCTCCGATTTGGCGTTCTTTGAAAGCCTCCATACCGACTTCCTTGAGGGCATCCATGGCGATCTCTTTATCTTCATTACTGAGTCTTTGAAACACGCCCTTAAATGGGTAACGCCCCATCAGTACCACGTCCATGACCGTTGCTGGAAAAGACCAATCCACGTCATTTTTTTGCGGCACATAGGCGACCTCTTTGCGCATCTTATCTGGGTCTTTACCCCGTATGCTGATCAATCCCGTATTGGGTTCTACCAATCCCAAGATGGCTTTGAACAAGGTAGACTTCCCTGCACCGTTGGGGCCTACTACGCCGACTACCCTACCCGTCTTGAGCTCCAAAAAAATATTGGACAAGACCCGTTTACGTTCGTAAGAAACACTGAGTCCTTTTACGGAAATAGAAATATCTCTATCCATTCTGTTGATCTGAATTTAGGTATTCGTCTGTAAAGTGGGTTTTGCTTTTGGGCTTAGAAAACTTGCCTTTATTGTATGCTTTACTTTGCCCCTTAGGAATAGACAAACTGTCAAAGTCCGCTTTCAATATCTTAGCATAAAACACAATCTGTCCAACGTGGTATGCATAGTGACATAGTTGTCGTTGCACCGCTTCGACTATGCTGTGTCCTTGATTCCGAATGTATACCAGGGTGTTTATATTTTGTGCATTCACCTGATCCAGTGCATCGAACAAGACAGCCCATCCTTGCTCCCACTTCTGGTGCAACTCTGTAGCGTCTTTTATTATCTCCTCAAACTCTTGATCTCGTTGTCTTGTTTCTTTCTCTCCGTCGCTCGTCAAAAAATCAGTCCACCTGCTCAGCATATTACCATGCAGATGATTGACGAGTACAGCAATAGAATTAGACTGGCTATTAGGAGCGGTAAATAATTGCTCTGGAGACAATTGCGCAAAGCTACGGTCTCCCAAAGACTTATAATATGCAAATTGCTTTTTGCTGCTCTCCAAAAAATTCGTTCCGTCCATCAGTTCTTATTTAGACTTTTGGTCAAGATAAAGAAACCCACCAACAGCAATACCGCCAATCCTACCCACAGCATATAAGACGGGGTCTTCATTTCCACCGATGGTTTTACGACTGCTTTATTGGTGAGACCAGCTACGATTTGATCCGTATTGTGCTTGAGCATATCATAGTACGAGCCCGCTCCTGAGTCTTCGTCTCCGATAGAATCAGCAAACAGGTGCCCACCGATCACGATATCATTATCGGCAGCGATTTGTTCCAGCATCTTAGGATTGATAGTACTCTCGACAAACAAAGCAGGAACCTTATTGGCACGAATCACATTAATCACACGATTCATATCCGAGGTCTGTGTCTGGGCATCCGTAGACGTCCCCATCAATGCCTCCAACTGTATCCCATAGCGCCTTCCATAATACTGAAACGCATCATGCGAGGTGATCAAGATGCGCTGACGCTCTGGAATCGTAGCGATCGCCCTGAATATATAATCGTCCAAGTCCTCCAACTGCTGCTTATACACGCCATAGTTAAATTCAAAAATCTCTTTCGATTCAGGCATGAGTTTTACAAAGCTGTCTTTGATATTTTTGATATACTGAATCCCATTTCTAGCATCCATCCAAGCGTGCGGATCACTCGCATTCTTATACGTCTGACTCGCTATCGACTGTATCCCATCCGTCACGGTCACCACCTCCGCGTCACCGCCCGCATTATCGATCAGCTCATTGAGCCAGCCTTCTAGCGTCAGTCCATTGACCAGTACCAAATCCGCCGCCGCGACCATCTTAGCATCCCTAGGCGTCGGTTCATGCAAGTGCGGATCCGAGCCGATAGGCATGATGCACTGCACCTGCAGCTGATCTCCCGCGATCAACTCCGCCATATCCTTGAGGATAGTAACACTCGTGACGACCTTCAATTTATCTTGCGCGCCCAAGTACGTCGCCCCCATCATCCACATACACAATACTATATATCTCATTTATTTTCTTTTTTCTCCTACAAAAGTACAAAATCAATCGAGGTCAACTATAGGATTCTAACAATTTCAACTCAATTCGGTTACACTTCTTTTTTTAAGAGGATCTGGGCATGCCCCAGTGATGGGAGTTCTATAGGAGGTTAGTAGATAAGAAGGAGAAGTTGCTTCTCTACAGATTGATTGCTAGGAGCTGGGTCGGGCTATTCGTGAGTCCGCGTTTGCTCCCGTACTGCACGATGCCCGCCCTACTATGGCAGCCCGTATCGCTTGTACACCTTATTGCCCCGAGGTTTTGGAATTATTGATAGCTTAGGTTCTGTTTGAGGATATTTGTATTGAGATAGATCCTTAATCCACAGTCGGGGCAAATCGGTTCACTACTATCCCTCATGCAAAAAGGGATTACTAATATGAAGATTTAGGTATAATTGAATATAGTATCCATTATAGGATATAGCTTCAAGGTAGAAAATTATACTTGTTGATTTCAAAGGTTCTATACACATACTACAGTGCCACTTAACCATTATTAACATTTATACTCAACGGAAATTGGTTTGGGACTTTTCTGCTATTTCTTTTGCCCACTATCTGCGTTGAAAATACTCGCTAATGCTAAGGCATTATGGCAGCCCACCCGCAAGCGGTTCTCTTCGTTGAAAAGATTCACAGAATCTTTTCTGCTACGCACCACTTCGTTCATCGCATCACTTTACTATTTTTCTCATAATATAATATTCATTATACTCTTTATTTATCTCGAAACCGAGTCTTTTATATAACTCAAAGGGTCCTTTGAAATTCCCCGCACAGGATAATTCGCCCTTTTTTGGGTATGCTTCAAAATAATCAAAGTCTTTATTCGAATAATCTTCAAGAATTTTTTTAAGAATTTTTTGAGCAATACCTTGCCTTCTATAATCGGGATGAATTAAAAAACAAACAATTGAACAAACTTTATCATCTGGGTTATCAACAAGATCATAGTCTCGTAGTAATCTTTGATAATTTGCCCTGTCGTTCGCATTACACCATCCGATCGCTTTGTCATTTTTAAACGCCAAATAGCCCTGCAGTTCATTCTCATTAATACGATTAATAATCAAAGAACGACTAATATCTCGTGTACAAGTTTCAACATCTCCAAGAAAATGGAAGTCATTACAATAACATTTTGACCATTCGGGATTCTCTTTATGAATCATATTATCAAAAAGAAATAAGTAATGCTCTTTTAATTCATTAGTTAATGGTTTTATTTCAACATCCATTTTAATAGTCTTTTATTTTTGGTCATTTGCTATAGACTAGCTTCAATTCTCTTTTTTGATATTTTATTGTAGGTAGCTTCTCTTTTGCACCTTAGTTCTAAAAAACAATTCCAATAGTATTGCTGCCATTATCAGTGAAATAATATATGCACCAATTAAGACTGGCATTGTGCTGCCAGAAATGTATAGCAATGTACATATTAGAC
This sequence comes from uncultured Saprospiraceae bacterium, assembly GCA_964481325.1. GTDB lineage: Bacteria > Bacteroidota > Bacteroidia > Chitinophagales > Saprospiraceae > JALZVN01. The sequence continues at coordinate 4,840 of CAYZUW010000177.1, read as the reverse complement.
CAATCCCAGCTATTGAGATATTTATCAATTTTCTGTTTAAATCGGAAATTCTGAGCTTAGACGTTATTTTATTTACTAAAGAGGCGATAAGAAAAGGCGGAAGAGAAAACATAATCGAAAAAATAAATGTGACTAGCAACAATTCCAATAAGGATACTACTTGCCCTTTTTCTTTAATTACCAATATAAATACAGCATATACAAATGGACTTATCAGAAGAGTCAAAATCCATAATTTTCTTAAGTGTTTATTTGCCATTAAATATTATTTTTTCATAGCAATAAAAGAACTCAATAGAGCGACTATCATTCCAATTGGCATTACTTCAATATATGTTACAAAAATAGCGGAAAGAGGATTTTTATACATTTCTTTGAAATCTGCCATTTGAGCAGTTGTGGCTTCAAGGTCTTCTGGCGCGCTATTTCTTATCACAAAATCTGTAAAAATATCAATAAAGTCCGGGGCAAAAAAGTAATAATAGGATAAACCTATAACAACATAAACGGTAGACGCCAGGAAACAAATTAAAGCTCCTATTTTAAAAGCTTTAAGAAAATTAATCTTCCCATCAAGATGATTGTTCCTATAATTCCTAATTCCAAAATAAATTAGGGAAAATATAATTTTCAATGTGCAATTACGGAATCAATTTCCCTTTTACAGTAAAAATAATATCAGATAATCAACACCTTACACATAACAAGACAGCTAAATAAAGCCTAAAGAGAAAAAAGAAATCGAAACAAGGCTAGTCTATAATTATTAAACCTTATTTTAGCAAAAAACTAATCTTGGAAGAACAGAACAGCAGCACGAAAATTGACATCTATAAGTCTTACCTAAAGGTAAATAACCCGTATAAGGGCGGTAAGACACTGGCAGAGATCAAGTCTCAATCTCAAAAGCTATATAAACTCAGCTCTAACGAAAACCCCATTGGTGCTTCGCCGAAGGCTATCGCTGCGGTGCAGGCTGCCGCGCACAATCTGCATAGATACCCAGACAGGACGGATGCGAGACTTAGAACAGCGCTGGCGGACTACTACGATAATGAACTCAAAGAAAACCAATTCGTGGTCGCAAATAGTGGCTCGGAAACGCTGGAACTCATCATACGCGCCTTTATGTCTGAGGGACATGAATGCATCATATCCAATCCTACTTTTTTGGTCTATCAAATGTTTGCTAAGTGGCAAGGCGCTACTATACACGATGTGCCTTTGTTAGAGCCGGACTTCGCGGTAGACGTGGAAGCGATATTGGCGAAGATCAATGACAATACCAGGCTGGTGTTTTTGACAAGTCCGAACAACCCTACGGGGAGCTACATATCTAAGGCGGTATTGGATGACCTTACAGACCGTTTGCCATCGCATGTGATACTGGTATTGGATGAGGTATACTTTCACTTTGCGGATGCGCCGGACTTTACGACTGCGGTGCCTTATGTGAAGACTGGAAAGCAGATAATCGGAATCAATAGTTTCTCTAAAACGTATGGCTTGGCGGCGATGCGTATTGGATACTTTTATACCACGGAAAAAATTGCGGACTACATCCATCAAATCTGCAAGCCTTTTATCCTCAACAAGCTATCCCTAGAAGCGGGTATTGCTGCTTTGAGTGATACAGGTTTCATACAAGCGACTGTAGACTTGGTGCGCACGGAACGTGCTTTCATGCAAACTGAATTGGAAAAAATTGGCGTGCGATTTTGGCCTTCACAAGGCAATTTTATTCTTACGAAACCGCCTATGGATGAGAAAGAGTTTGAGATGAAGATGTTGGACAATGGGGTTATGGTTCGGCCAGTTACTGCTTTTGGTGCGCCAGGTTGTGTACGTATCACTTTAGGAGATCGAGAAGCCAATGAGGCTTGTTTAGCGGCTTTGCGCAAGGTATATGCAGCGTTTTCATAATTAAATGTGGAAAATAGCGATTGCAAATAATCTGCATTTTCCTTGATTTTGCGCGCTTTCCATGCTATTTTGTGAATTAGATTAGCCTACAGGAGTAGCTAATAATACGTATAACAAATCTAAATAAAGATAAAATTTAATATGTCCACAGTAATTGACCAGAATCCCAAATTGTATGCAGATGCGGCTGATTTCATGCCGCTTAATGGTACAGACTACGTAGAAATGTATGTCAGCAATGCCAAGCAATCTGCTCACTTTTACAAAACAGCCATGGGTTTTCAACCGCTAGCGCACGCTGGTTTGATGACAGGAAAAAGAGATTTTGAATCTTACGTTGTCGTACAAGATAAAATAAGAATCGTATTTACCTCTCCATTGAAGTCTGGGACGGATATAGGGAAACATATCGATAAGCATGGCGATGGTGTCAAGGTAACTGCCCTATGGGTAGATGATGCTACCCACGCCTATAATGCAGCCATCGAGAGAGGCGCTACGCATTTTATGAAACCGCAGAAGGAGGAAGATGAACATGGTTATGTAGTTCGTTCTGGTATCTACACCTATGGAGAAGTGGTACACATATTTGTGGAGCGCAATAATTATAAGGGTATCTTTTTACCTGGTTTTCAGAAGTGGGAAACACACAGCACCTACCCTACTATGGGTCTCAAGTATGTAGATCATATGGTCGGTAATGTAGAATTAGGCGCTATGAACAAGTGGTGCAATTTCTATAAAGAAGTGATGGGTTTTGCTCAGATTATTTCTTTTGATGACAAAGATATTTCTACGGAGTACACCGCCCTCATGAGTAAAGTGATGAGTAATGGAAATGGCAGAATCAAATTTCCAATCAACGAACCAGCGGATGGCAAGAAAAAATCACAGATAGAAGAGTACTTAGAATTTTACGAGGGACCTGGCGTGCAGCACATTGCTGTCGCTACAGATAACATCATCGAAACGGTTACTCAAATGAGAAACGCAGGGGTCGAATTTTTGCGTGTTCCTGGTACCTACTACGAAACGGTACTAGATCGCGTAGGCTCTATCGATGAAGACATCGCTCCGCTGCAAGAGCTGGGCATCTTAGTAGATAGAGATGATGAGGGATACTTGCTGCAAATTTTCACCAAGCCTTTGACTTCTAGACCTACATTATTCTTTGAGATCATCCAAAGAAAAGGAGCACAGTCTTTTGGTAAGGGAAATTTCAAAGCTTTGTTTGAAGCGATAGAAAGAGAGCAAGAGTTGAGAGGGACTTTGTAAAAAGCACTCTCCGTCTGAATACAAAAAGCCCATCATGGTATTTCCATGATGGGCTTTTTATTTTGAACTATGTTATATCCTATTCTTATTTAAAAGTGACCTTCGCGATTCTTTGCTTCTTTTTCTTTTGACCAAAAATGATAGCCTCTCGGAGGCCAATCTGATCACCTACTTTAGGTCTAATGATCACCTCTGCCTCACGTACATTAAATAGTCTTTCTTTTTTTTGCTTGCCATTGTGATCCATAGTCACTAGCACAGTCAAACTCTCTTTATCGCCTGTAAAATTCTTCAGCTTACCATCTCCTTCATTGGTGATATTTTTCTCGTTATCATTAAAGATAAAGTAGAGCTTATTTTTCACGATAGATAATTGATAAGAGGAATAAAATCCACCATCATTCCTAGATATTTGTCTCTTGGGAATTTTCTCTGCCCATTCGATCTTTCCCATAGCAGATATTTTGACCACTATGATATCTCTGTAATGATAGACAAATGTCGTTCTCGTTCTACCATTCGAATCTGTAATGGCTTGTTCTATAACGTAGTATTGCTCTCCTAACAATACTGCGCCACCGTCATCATTAAATATTATATCATCTAGTTGGTATTTGTATAGTTCTATACTTTTGCCTTTTTTCTCTTTCTTTTCAAGTTTCTTTTTGACTCGATCCTTTACATTTTGGGTTATAAAATCAATGTCAAATTCTTTATAATTTTCACTGATTACTTCGGTCGTTTTACCGTCTAGCTTAAGCCAGAAGGTTCCATCTACATTATCAGATTCATTGGTGGAATAGAATCCACCACAGGCATAATCTCCATTCTTATCAATGGCAATTTGCATATTGTTGAGGTACTTATCTTTTACTCTGATGGTATTTTTTTCCACTCTTTCTAGCCCATCATAATAGCTCAACAATTGGTGTTGATAATTTACTTCTCCCTTTCGGGTATCTTTTCTCTTTTCAAAATATAGCTTACCCAATACATGGACATTGCCATCATTATCGATTCTGAAATCTTGTACATCAAACAATTTATCAGAAGTAGATAGCTTTACATTTTTTGAATACAACTTATTGAAGTTTTTATCAAAAACACTCAACCCATATTTGGCAGATTGCTTCCGCTTATATGGAAAAGAATTTATGACCAATATTTTAGATTTATCTTTTGACAACTCAAAGTCAAAACCACCTGAGTTCAATGCAACACTCCCTTCAAAATCTACAGTACTCATCTTTTTGGCGTCGTCATTCATGCGCATTGTTTTCATGTTGACAGTCTGCACGTAGAAGTAATTTTTCTTTTTGGCTTTATCCTTTACCGACGTAAAAAGGTACAATTGATCCCCAGACATCATGCTGCCGGCGTAGAATTTTTTGAGTTTTCCTTTTTTGAGATCGTGCTCGTGAGACTTCACCAATTTCATGTTGTCATCGTAGTGCTCTAGGGTAAAACTGCTAGCGCTAAAGAGGCCATATTCTGCCTTTGAAACATATATTCCATCCTTATTTCTACCGATAACTTCTCCTAAGCTGGATCTGCGAGATTCTTTTTGTTCTTCTGCCCAAGATACGTTAGCTTCTGTAGACTTAACTTGTGCAAAAATGGTATTGTGAGATACAATTATAAG
>CAYZUW010000176.1:0-8736 GCA_964481325.1 uncultured Saprospiraceae bacterium | reverse complement strand
TAGATTCTGCTACAGATGATACTATCCTTAATGAAGGTGGAGACGAAGATGATAACGATCCAGAAAATGTGTTTGTTGAAATCTTTGATCTAGCATTGACTAAGACTACTACTAATACAGAAGTAGTACAACCAGGTGATGATGTAACATTTACGATCACAGTTCTTAACCAAGGTTCAGTTTCTGCTCAGAATATTGAAATTATTGATTACTTACCTAACTTCTTGGCATTGAGTGGTTCAGATACGAATGGTTGGTCTACAGGAGGTGGAACATTGACAAACATTATCGCTGGTCCATTGGCACCAGGTGCTAGTGCTTCAGTTGATGTGGTACTTACTGTTCAAGAAGGAATCATGACGGGTACTGTAGATAACTTTGCTGAGATCACAGCTGCTGAAGATGAATTTGGTGATTCTCCAGAAGATGTTGATTCTGCGCCAGATTCTGATAATAACAATGATGCTCTTGTGGATAATGAGGTTAATAACGCAGGTGGAGATGAAGATGATCATGATGTTGAAACTATAGAAGTTTGTGATAACGTAGCACCAGTATTAGCGGGTATCCCTGCTGATATAGTACTAGAATGTAGTGATGAAATTCCTGCACTTCCAGTAATAGGTGTTGAGATTACGGCTACTGATTTCTCTGACGATGATTTCACAATTACTGTTGAAGAAACAAGTACACAAGGTGAAGGAGACGCTTGTTCTGAGTTTAACTATCAGATAACAAGAGTATGGACTGTAGTTGATGAGTGTGATAACAGTAGTTCTGCTACTCAAATTATCACAATTCAAGATACAACTGCTCCAACGTTCTCTGCTGAGGCAAATGACAATGTTGTTGAATGTGATGGACAAGGAAATCTTGCTGAATTCCAAGCTTGGCTAGCATCTAACGGTGGAGCTATTGCTGAAGATAACTGTAGTGAAGTAGTGATTACTAATGACGCAGGTGAGCTTTCAGATGAGTGTGGTATGACAGGGTTTGTAACAGTTGTATTTACTGCTACAGATGAGTGTGGAAACGAAAGTTCTACATCAGCTACATTTACAATAGAAGACACAACTGCACCAACTATCGATATCGAAGCTGCTGATGCAGTAGTAGAGTGCGATGGTCAAGGAAACGTTGCTGCTTTCCAAGCTTGGTTAGCTTCAAATGGTGGAGCTTCTGCTTCTGACGTATGTAGTGAAAACGGAGTTGTTTTCACAAATGACGCTGGTCAGCTTTCAGATGAGTGTGGAATGACAGGATTTGTTACTGTTACCTTCACTGCTGCTGATGATTGTGGAAATACTGCATTGACAACTGCAACATTTACAATAGAAGATACAACTGCTCCTGTAATTACAGATGCTGTTGATCAAACAGTTGAATGTGATGGTCAAGGAAACGTTGCTGCATTCCAAGCATGGTTAGCTTCAAATGGTGGAGCAACTGCTACGGATGAATGTGGAGGTGTTACTATTACAAATGACGCAGGTGAATTTACAGATGAGTGTGGAGCTACAGGGTTTATTACAGTAAACTTTACAGCTACTGATGATTGTGGAAATGTTGCTACAACTTCTGCGACATTTACAATAGAAGATACAACTGCTCCAACTATTACGGCTACTGCTGTTGATCAAACAGTAGAGTGTGATGGTCAAGGAAACGTTGCTGCATTCCAAGCATGGTTAGCATCTAATGGTGGCGCTGCTGCTTCAGATGAATGTGGAGGAGTTACTTTCACAAATGATGCTGGTCAATTATCTGATGAGTGTGGAATGACAGGATTTGTAAATGTTACATTTACAGCTACTGACGACTGTGGAAATGTTGCTACAACATCTGCAACATTTACAATAGAAGATACAACTGCTCCTGTGATTGATACACCAGCTGCTGATGAAGTAGTAGAGTGTGACGGTCAAGGAAACGTTGCTGCATTCCAAGCATGGTTAGCATCAAATGGTGGCGCTGCTGCTTCAGATGAATGTGGAGGAGTTACTTTCACAAATGATGCTGGTCAATTATCTGATGAGTGTGGAATGACAGGATTTGTAAATGTTACATTTACAGCTACTGACGACTGTGGAAATGTTGCTACAACATCTGCAACATTTACAATAGAAGATACAACTGCTCCTGTGATTGATACACCAGCTGCTGATGTAGTAGTAGAGTGTGATGGTCAAGGAAATGCTGCTGCATTCCAAGCATGGTTAGCATCTAACGGTGGAGCTTCTGCTTCAGATGCATGTGGAGGAGTTACTTTCACAAATGATGCTGGTCAGTTATCTGATGAATGTGGATTGACAGGATTTGTTACTGTTACATTTACAGCTACTGATGATTGCGGAAATGCTACAAGTACATCTGCAACATTTACAATAGAAGATACAACTGCTCCTGTGATTGATACACCAGCTGCTGATGAAGTAGTAGAGTGTGATGGACAAGGAAATGTTGCTGCATTCCAAGCATGGTTAGCATCAAATGGTGGCGCTGCTGCTTCTGATGCATGTGGAGGAGTTACTTTCACAAATGATGCTGGTCAGTTATCTGACGAGTGTGGAATGACAGGTTTTGTTACTGTTACATTTACAGCTACTGATGACTGTGGAAATGCTGCAAGTACATCTGCAACATTTACAATAGAAGATACAACTGCTCCTGATGTGACAGTTGACGCTTCTGACTTAACAGTTGAATGTGATGGTCAAGGTAACTTAGCAGAACTTCAAGGTTGGTTAGCTTCAAATGGTGGAGCAAATGCTGTTGACGGTTGTGGTGAAGTTGTTTGGACTAACAATTTCAATGCTATAAGTGACGAATGTGGTGAATCGGGTTCTGCTACAGTAACATTCACAGCTACTGATGAATGTGGAAATGTAGCTACTACTACTGCTATTTTCGCAATAGAAGACACAACTGCACCACTTCTTTCTGGTATACCTAGTGATTTGGATGTTGAGTGTGATCAAGTACCACCAGTAGAGCTTCCAGATGTATCTGATGTTTGTGATGGTACTGTAAATATCCAGTTAGATGAAGAAACAACTGCAGGTCCTTGTGCTAACAGCTTTGTTATCACTAGAACATTTACAGCAGTTGATGCTTGTGGTAATTCTTCTGTAGCTGTACAGACTATAAATGTTGGTGACTCTAGTGCGCCTACCTTAAGTGGTGTGCCATCTGATGTCACTGTTGAATGTGATGATGTTCCTAACTTCCCTACACAAGGTGAAGTAACGGCTACTGATAATTGTGATCCTAACGTTTCAGTTGAAACGGAAGAAATCATTGAAGCTGGAGTATGTGAAGAAAACTTCACTATTGTAAGAAGATGGATTGCTTCTGATAACTGTGGAAACTCTACAGTTGCAGAACAGAGAATTGAAGTAGGAGATAATACTGCTCCAGTACTTACAAATGTTCCAAATAATATCACTGTTGAATGTGACGAGGTGCCAAATACAGATGGACCTGGTGATGTTGCAGCAAGTGATAATTGCGATAGCGATGTTGAGATCACTTACGAAGAAGTAAGAGAAGCCAATGGTGTTTGTGAAGATGCATTTACTATTGTTAGAACTTGGATAGCTACTGATAACTGTGGTAACGCAACTTCTGCGGAACAAAGAATTACAGTAGGTGATAATACGGCACCAGTTCTTGTTGGTGTACCTTCTGACTTAGAAGTTGAATGTGATGCAGTTCCAACTGTAAATGATGGAAACATCCTTGCTACTGATAACTGTGATCCAGATGTGGAAATTACATTTGACGAGATTAGAGAAGATGGACCTTGCGAGAATTCATTTGTAATTGTTAGAACTTGGACAGCTACAGATAACTGTGGTAACGCAACTTCTGATGTACAAAGAATTGAAGTAGGGGATAACACTCCTCCAGTGATTGCTGGTATTCCTGCTAGTATTACTGTTGAGTGTGATGAAGTGGATTCTACTAACGTAGGAGATATTCAGGTAACTGATAATTGTGACCCAGATGTTGATGTAACTTTTGAAGAAGTTAGAGAAGATAATGGAGGTTGTGAAGATTCTTACACACTTGTTAGAACTTGGATAGCTACTGATAACTGCGGAAACGTAGCTACTGGTGAGCAGAGAGTTGAAGTAGGAGATAATACTGCTCCTGTTCTTACTGGCGTACCATCTAATATGGAAGTTGAATGTAACGCAGTTGTAGAAAATACTGCAAATGTTCAAGCAACTGATAATTGTGATGCTGACGTTGAGATTACTTTCGAAGAAGCTACTATCAATGGTCAATGTGCAAATTCATTTGAGATTGTTAGAAGATGGACTGCAACGGATAATTGTGGAAACGCAACTACTCAAGAGCAGATTATTACTGTTGGAGATAATACTGCTCCAGTTATAGCTGGTGTTCCTGCTGATGTTACTGCAGAATGTGATCAAGTTCCTAATACAAATGGTGCTAATGATATACAAGTAACTGATAATTGTGATCCAAACCCATTTGTTGAGTTTACAGAAACTACTGAAAATGATGGTTCTTGTGCTGACGCATTTGTAATCGTTAGAACTTGGACTGCAACGGATGATTGTGGAAACGTAAGTACTGCTGAGCAGAGAATTACTGTAGGTGATAACACAGCTCCTGTACTTGCTGGAATTCCTAGTGATGAAACAGTTGAGTGCGATGCTATTCCTGGTCCTGCTACTAACGATGTAATAACTGCTTCTGATAATTGTGATCCAAATGTGGATATTATATTTAGCGAAGGTATTGAAAATGGTTCTTGCGCAAATAATTTTGTAATTGTTAGAACTTGGACAGCTATTGATAACTGTGGTAACGAAACAGTTGGTGTTCAGAGAGTAAGTGTTGGTGACAATACAGCTCCTGTCATTGCTGGTGTTGACGCTGATATTTCAATTGATTGTGGAGCAACTCCACCAGCTGCTGGAAATCCTTCAGTAACGGACAATTGTGATTCAAATGTACAGTTAGAGTTTGATGAATTTACAGAAGGGGCTACTGATTGTGCTAGTTCATTTACTATTACAAGAACTTGGACTGCGACAGATGATTGTGGAAATGTAAGCACTGCTCAGCAAATCATTACTGTTGAAGGTGACAATACTGCTCCAACATTGGTTGGTGTACCAAGCAACATTAATATTGAATGTCAAGATGTAGGTACACTTGAAGTTCCAAATGTTACTGCTACTGATAACTGTGATCCTAATGTTCAGCTTGAGTTCGAAGAAACTCAAACTGTGGGACAATGTCCTGGTGCATTTACTATCACTAGAACTTGGATAGCAACTGATGACTGTGGTAACTCTACTGTAGGTGTTCAGGAAATCTCTGTAAGTGATAATGTTGCACCAACTTTAGTTGGAGTACCAGCTGATATGTCACTTGATTGCGGAGACGCTTTACCAGCTGCTGCGAATGTTACAGCAACTGATAACTGCGATCCAAATACTTTGGTTGAATTCACTGAGGTGATTGATGGTCAAGTAGATTGTCAAAACTCATACAACGTTACTAGAACTTGGACAGCTACTGATGTTTGTGGAAACATTGCTTCTGCTACTCAGATTATCACAGTTGTAGGTGATAATACACCTCCAACTCTAGTTGGTGTTCCTACGGATGTATCATTCGAATGTGGATCTGTGGCAGACGTACCTCAAGATGGAGTTACAGCTACAGACAACTGTGATACGAATGTAGATATCGAGTTTATTGAAACTAATGAGCCAGGTCAATGCCCTCAAGAGTTTACAATAGTTAGAACATGGATCGCAACTGATGATTGTGGTAATTCTACTGTTGGAATTCAGAGAGTAACTGTTGGAGATTCTCAAGCACCTACTTTAGTTGGTGTGCCAAACGATACAGCTATTGAGTGTGGAGAAACTCCGCCAGCTGCTCCACAAGTTACAGCTATTGATAATTGTTCTCAAAATGTGGAAGTAATCTTTACTGAAACTGCAGGTGATGAAAACGCAGATTGCGCTTCTTCATTCCTAATAGTTAGAACTTGGACTGCTATCGATGAGTGTGGAAATGAATCTTCTGCTTCTCAGACTATAACAGTAGGTGGTGATTCTGGCTTACCAACTCTTGTTGGAGTGCCAGCTGATATGGATATTAGTTGTGATGAAGCAGCAAATATTCCTACTCCTAATGTTACAGCTACTGATAACTGTGATACACAAGTGGCAATTTCTTTCGATGAAGTAATAAATGCTGGAAACTGTGCAGGTGCTTTCACAATTGTTAGAACTTGGACAGCTACTGATGACTGTGATAACTCTGCAGTAGCTAATCAGACTATTAATGTTAATGATGCGGTTGCTCCAGTGATTTCAGGAGTACCTGGTGATATTAGTCTTGGTTGTACTGAAAGTCCAAGTGACAACTTGCCAGATGTTACTGCAACTGATAATTGTGATTCTAATGTAACTCTTACCTTTGAAGAAGTTAGAACTGAAGGGGACTGTAGTAACACTTATACTCTTGTGAGAACATGGACTGCAACAGATGATTGTGGAAATGTATCGGTTGAGACTCAAACAGTTTCTGTAGGAGATAACCAAGCTCCAGTATTTGAACCTTTTGCTGAAAGTATTACAATTTCTTGTGAGGAAGCTGACGATTTCAGATTACCAATCGCAACAGATGATTGTAGTGATGTTGAAGTGACTTTCGAGAAAACTATTGTAGATGGAGCTTGTGAGTTTAATAGAACTGTAACAGTGATTTATACTGCAACAGATGAATGTGGTAATGCATCCACTATCACTCAAATAGCTGAAATCTTGGATAATGAAGCACCAGTTTGTATCGGTGTTCCATCTGATATAACAGTTGATTTAGAAGGAGGACAATCTATTCCTGCAGTTGCAAATATAATTGCTAGTGATAATTGTGATCCTAATCCAACTGTTGAGTTTACTGAGTCAAGAACTGACGGTTGCGATTATACTATCACAAGAACTTGGACTGTTACTGATGCTTGCGGAAACGCAAATGCATGTACGCAGATTATTACTGTGAATAGTGTACTACAAGCAAGGTTAGAATTCACAAGAGATGAAAATTGTGACGACGCTAACGGAGCAGCTGTATTCGCACCTTCTAACTTTACTTATATGTGGAGCGATGGTGGTAGTGGATCAGATAGAGAAGATCTTGTTGATGGTTCATATACTGTAACTGCTTCTGATGACTTCGGTTGTACTACGATAATTCCAGTAGTGATAGGAGAGATTGGAAACTGTGGAGGATGTGTTGAGCCAGTAATTAGCATTTCTGATCTTCAAGATGCTACTTGTGGTAATGCAAACGGTTCTATTACACTAGATATAGAGAATGCAAATGCCTTTACTTATACTTGGATACCAAATATAGGGCAAGGAGATGCTAATGTTAGAACAGGTTTACCTGGAGGATCTTACGAAGTGATTGTCTCTGACTTGAACTTTGTGAACTGTTTCTCTAAAGTGAACTTCGTGATAGGAAATGCTGATGGGCCAGACGTGACTGATATTCAGATTATACCTGCCACTTGTGGTGAGTCTAATGGACAAGTTACATTTGCTCCAGCGAATTACACTTATATGTGGACACTTGATAACTTCCAAGGTAATACAAGATCAGATCTTGCACCTGGTCTTTATGAAGTAGCTGTGATTGATGTTGATAATCCAACTTGCCCATCATTAGTGATGGTAGAGGTACCTGGTGCTACTGACTTGAATGCACAAGCTAATATTATCGCTCAACCTACTTGTGGAGAGAGCAATGGTAGTGTTCAGATTGCAGTTCAGAACGGTAATGTTGCTGGATTGACTTATACTTGGAATGATGGAGCTACAACTAGTAGCAGAGATAATTTAGCGGCTGGTACTTATACAGTAGTTATTGCTACTGCTGAAGGTTGCTCTGAGACAATAATGTTCACATTGACTAATGATGTTGCTGGAGCTACTATAACAGGTGTACAAGACCTTACTGTATGCTTTGGAGGTGAAGCAACTGTTAATTTTGATGTAGCTACTGATGCTGGATTTGCAGGTCAACCAAATGTGACTATCGTTGATGAAAACGGTGTAAACGCAGTGAATGGTAACCTTACTGCTGGTGGGTACTGTATTATGGTTGCGGATGCAAACGGTTGTATTGCTGGTCAATCTTGCTTCACTGTTTCTGAGTTGTCATTAATAACGGCTTCAGCTACAGTTACTACAGTTACTTGCGATGCAAATGGTGCGATAGACTTATCTGTTGCTGGTGGACTTGCTCCATACAGTTATGCTTGGTCTAATAACGCAACTAGCGAAGATCTTGCAGATCTTGTAGCTGCTCAATATACTGTACAGATTACTGATGCTAATGGATGTACTGTAGCATTAGATGTTGTAGTTCTTGATGAATGTAATGTTAATGGTGACGATTGTGACCTTGAAGCTTCAGTTACTATTGTTGCTCAACCTACTTGTGGAAACGCAGATGGTGCTGTAACGATTGATATTTTAGCTGGTACTTCTTCTACAGTAGCTTGGCCTGATAATTCTAATGAATTAGTTAGAACTGACTTACCTGCAGGAAACTTCGCTGTAACTATTACGGATGCAAGTGTTGACAACTGTGTAAGCGTTGTGTCAGTAGTACTTTCAGATGCGGATGATTGCAACGGAAATGGCGGCGGAAACGGTGGCGGAAACGGTGGCGGAA